>PLHN01000383.1:0-12501 GCA_003139975.1 Acidobacteriaceae bacterium | reverse complement strand
GCCGGCGCGTCCGATGCGGAGGCGGCCCCGGGGGTGATGGACGCGATCCGGTCGGCGGATCTTATCTTACTGGCGCCCAGCAACCCGATCACGAGCATTGGGCCTATTCTGGCGGTGCCGGGGATACGCGAGGCATTGCGCGAGAGCCGCGCCCGGATCGCGGCGGTCAGTCCGATTGTGGGCGGAGCTGCGGTCAGCGGACCTGCAGGTGCGCTGCTGGCCGCGCAGGGATTCGCGGTTTCCATCGCGGGCATTGCCGNNTTGCCGATTGCTACCACGACTTCCTCGACTTGCTGGTCGCCGATTCCAAGGACGCGGCGGCCGCGCAACGGTTGCGTGAAACGGGCGTGCGGGTGCACTGTACTGCGACCATCATGCGTAAGAACGAGGACAGAGTCGGGCTGGCAAAGAGCGTGATCGCCGCCTGCCAGCAAGCGGCAGCACACGCCGCTTCGGAGCCATCATGATTCTGGTCCCGGTAAAGAATCTGTCGACGGCCAAGCAGCGGCTGTCGGCAGCGCTGAGCCCGGAGGAGCGCTTTGCGCTGGCGCGGGCCATGTGCGAAGACGTGCTGGAGACGCTGGCGAATTGGCCGCGCAGTCCGGGCGTTGGTGTCGTGACCAGCGATCCCTTCGCGCGCGAGCTCGCGGCACGATTCGGTTTCGATGTGATCGCCGACGACGACAATTCCGGCGAGACCGACGCCATCGAGAAGGCAACTGCGATATGCCGCGAGCGCGGTGCGGCGCACACTCTCGTGGTTCCTGCGGATATTCCTCTGATCGAAGGCGCGGAACTGGACAAGATTGCTGAAGCTGCCCTTCCTGCTGGGGCGCTACTGGTCCCCGATGCGGCTGGGCGCGGGACCAATGCGGCCTGGCGGGCTCCTGCGGACCTTTTTCCGTTGCGCTTTGGCAACGACAGTTTCTTGCCGCACCTTGCGGCCGCCAAGGCAACCGGCAGGCCTTGCGTTGTGCTGGAACTGCCGGGCATTGCGCGGGATATCGACCGGCCTGAGGATCTCTGCATTGTGGCTGCGGCGGCCGGAGAGAGACGCTCGCAGAAACTTCTGCGGAGTTGGAATTTGGCCGCCCGGATTCAGGTTGCTCATGGGTAAGCGCGCACGCGGCGGCTCTCAAGGAGAGATTCGAATCTTGCCGATCGCGATCGCCGGAGAAGTCGGCCCCGAAACATCGTTGAGCGAAATACTGTTGGCTGCGGCGCGGGGCGCGGGTCTCCGATTTGAAGACGGAGACATTCTCGTGGTGAAACACAAAATTGTCTCGAAGGCGGAAGGCGCGACGGTTTCGCTCGCTGAGATTCGGCCCGCCGCAGCTTCGCGCGCGTGGGGCCGCCGTTACGGAGTCGATGCTCGCGTGAGCGAACTCGCGTTACGCGAGAGCCGGCGAATCGTGCGGCGGAAGCGCGGTGTGCTCATCACGGAGACGCGACACGGCCTCATTTGCGCAAACAGCGGCGTCGACGTTTCGAATGTCGATGGGGGCCGTCATGCGGTGCTTTTACCCGCCGATCCGGATCAATNNGATGTATCGAACGTGGATGGTGGGCGGCACGCGGTGTTGCTGCCCGTGAATCCGGATCGTTCCGCGGCGCGGTTGCGACGGGAGTTGAAGAAGCAACTGGGGGTCGAGATCGCGGTGATTGTCAGCGATAGTTTCGGGCGTCCGTGGCGCGAGGGCTTGACCGAAGTTGCGATTGGGGTCGCGGGCATGCGGCCGCTGGTGGATTACCGTGGACGGTGCGATCCGCACGGGTATTCGTTGCATGCGACTATCGACGCGGTCGCCGATGAACTGGCCTGTGCGGCGGGGCTGGTGTGCGGCAAGCTGCGGAGAACGCCAGCGTGCATCATTCGCGGGTATTCTTACCAGAGAGGAAACGGGCGGGCGCGCGAACTGCTTCGACCTGCGCGGCGCGATCTGTTTCGCTAGGGCTGTTCCGTTAGAGCTTTTTTGTTAGATGACAGGAGACGTTTGTGGCAAAAGAATTTAAGCTCGAACACTTCCCGCAACTGAGTTGGGACGATGCCGCGCCCGCAGCCTCCCCGGCGATTCGTGGCGCATTGGAACGCGCACTGGAAAAGCAAAATGCTGCCTGCTTGAACGACGACGAACGCTTTGCACTGGCCAACTGTTCCGGCGCGGACTTGCTTGCTTTGCTGGTTGCGGCCGACACGCTGCGCCGCGACCTTGTCGGCAATATCGTGACCTACGTCGTCAATCGCAACATGAATTTCACGAACATTTGTTTTGTCGGGTGCAAGTTTTGCGCCTTCAGCCGTGGGCCGCGCGAGGCGGACACATATTTTCACTCGCTTGAAGACATGGCTCGCAAAGCCAAAGAAGCCTGGGATCTGGGCGCAACCGAAGTCTGCATTCAGGGCGGGCTGCCGCGCGATCTGCCTCCTTTTTATTACCGCGACATTCTGCGTGCCGTGAAAAACGCCGTGCCGCAGATGCACATTCACGCTTTTTCGCCGATGGAGATTGTCTATGGCGTCGAGCTGACGGGCATGGCGCTCGGCGACTATCTCTCGATGCTGCGCGACAACGGGCTTGATACGCTTCCGGGTACGGCGGCCGAGGTTCTCGACGATGAGGTACGCCACATTCTTTCGCGCAACAAACTTTCCGTCGCCCAATGGCAGGATGTGATCCGCACGGCACATGAATGCGGCATTCGCAGCACCTGCACGCTCATGTATGGGCACATGGAGACGCCTGCGCACTGGGTACGGCAGCTCGCGATGTTTCGCCAGATTCAGTCTGAGACCGGCGGCTTCACGGAGTTTGTGCCGCTCGGCTTCGTGCATCAGAACACGCTTCTGTTTCAGCAGGGGCTGGCGCGGACGGGCCCGACTTTGGAAGAGCATCTGAAGATTCACGCGCTGGCGCGAATCCTGCTGGCCGGGTCTATCCACAACGTACAGGTGTCGTGGGTCAAGTTGAATCGGGGGCTTTCGCAGCTCTGCCTGCAGGCTGGCGCTAACGACTACGGCGGCACGCTGATGGAAGAAAACATTTCGCGCGAGGCCGGGGCCGACGCAGGCCAGTACACCAGTCCCGAAGACTTTCAATCGCTGATTCTTGAGATCGGCCGTATTCCCGCTGAGCGCAATACGAAATACTCGCGCCTGCAGATCAAGTTGCCGGTTGAAGCGGCGTCGTCCGGGTCGGAGCATATGCCGGAGGTTGCGTGAGCCGCACGATCGCGGTGATTGGCGGGACCGGTCCCGCGGGCATGGGTTTGGCGCTGCGCTGGGCGCGCGCCGGCGAGACGATCATCATCGGCTCGCGGGACGCGGCTCGCGCGCAACAAGCGGCAGAAACGATCCGTCAGCGCGTCGGCGACACCACGCGGGCGGGGGCGCCCGCGCCACACATTTCCGGCCTGGAAAACTCGGCGGCTTGTGCGGCCACCGATCTGCTCGTGCTCACGGTTCCCTTTGGGGCGCAAGCGGCGCTGCTCAAGGAGTTGAAGGCGGCGATCCGTCCGGGAAGCATTTTGATTGATGCCACGGTTCCGCTGGCGGCCAGCATCGGAGGACGCGCCAGCCGCACGCTTGGAGTATGGCAAGGCTCGGCCGCGCAGCAAACTGCCGAACTCGTGCCCAAGGGTGTCTCGGTTGCAGCGGCGTTTCACAACGTTTCCGCCGACATTCTTAACGGCGATGGCGACGTGGATTGCGACGTGATTGTCTGCAGCGACGATCCAAAAGCGACGGAGATCACCATGGAATTGGCGGTGAAAATCCCGCGGATTCGGGCTATTGACGGCGGCAAACTGGAAAATGCCCGGATCGTGGAGCAGATCACGGCGCTGCTGATTGGGCTCAACATCCGGAACAAAGGGCACAGCGGACTGCGAATTACGGGGCTGCCGAAAGAAGCGTATAGGTCGGCGTGAGTCGGATCGAGAAAAGTTCTAAGTGAGTGTACTGGTTTCGTCAGCTATCCAGTCTATTTAACGGACGAGAGTCCGCATTTCATACAGGCAAGGCATCTGCCTTCAATTGTCCCCAATTTTCGAATCAGCTGAAATTGCAAGAAACGAAAGCAGGGATTAGCCATAAACTTGCTCTGGATGGATTTGGCAATGTTCTTGCATGCAGGTTTAGCTCACTGTGCTGCGTGCAAGGGCATAAAGACGTCCGATTTGGAGGTAATTCATTGACGGCAAAGCTTCTTGTGGTTGAGGACAGCAGGTACTTAAGAATGGCAGCCCGGCGCATCCTGAGCGATGCCGGTTTCATTGTCGTGGAAGCCAGCGATGGGGAAGAAGCTCTCCAGAAGGCTCGGGAGAGTGAACCGGACCTCATCATTCTGGACATGCTGCTGCCTAAGCTAGGAGGCGAATGTGTGCTACAAGCTCTCCGGCAAGATCCGGCAACAGCCCGCATTCCAGTGATCGTGCTCAGCGGCCTTTCCCAGGGCAACGCTAACAAACTGAAGGAAGCTGGCGCGACGGCATACATCGAGAAGTCGAAGCTCGACCTCACAAACAGCGGTGAAAACTTAGTCCGCCTGGTGAACGCCACGCTTCGCAAGGCGATACCCCTAGTTGGAGCTAAGGGTTCGCATTGATTGCGAAGTTGGAACGACCACTCCCAAGCAGGCTGACAAAGAATGCCAGCCTATGGCGGGGGCGCTCTCGCCGTCGTAGAAGCGAGGTTCCTGCCGCAACATCCCGTTAGCGCTCATTGACCATCACGCCGTGGAAAAATAAGCGGAACAAGCCCTTGGCGGGGGTTGTAGCCTGTCTCACAGGCGAACGTGACCTACATCACACCGCATTGCGATGGGGGAAACCCATAATGCTTGGGAACCTTCGGGAGCCTTCCGCTCCCGTTTCTGGGGGTATTCGTGGCAAAAGGACGCGTTGCTATTGTTGTCGAGCGATGTAAGGCCTGCGGGTTTTGTGTAGAGTTTTGTCCTACCAAAGTCCTGGCACTCTCCTCGGCGTTTAATTCCAAAGGCTATCATCCGCCGCATGTGGTGGCGCCGGAAAAGTGCAGCGGCTGCGATCTATGCGGCATGTACTGTCCGGATTTCGCCATCTATGGGCACAAAACCGAACAGCCCAAAGCGCAGGCAAAGCCGGCGCAAGCAAATCCGGCGCAAGAGGTGCAACATGAAGGCTGATCCGCGCGGCGTTTTAACTGGCACTCATTTTATGGACGGCGACCACGCTTGTTGCGAGGGCGCCCTGGCCGCGGGCGCGCGCTTCGCCTCCGGCTACCCGATCACGCCCTCCACAGAAGTCGTGGAGCGTTTCGCGCAACGCGTACCGGTCGTGGGCGGATGCTTCATCCAGATGGAAGACGAACTGGCTGCCTCGATCACGCTGCAAGGCGGGGTCTGGGGCGGAGCGAAAGCGTTTACCGTCACTTCCGGCCCCGGCTTCTCGCTCATGATGGAGCACATCGGGTACGCCGCCATGACGGAAACGCCCTGCGTCTTTGTTGACGTGCAGCGCGGCGGGCCGTCGACCGGGCTGCCCACGCTTCCGGCGCAAGGCGACATGATGCAGGCGCGCTGGGGATCGCANNTCGCACGGCGACTACGAAATCATCGCCCTTTGCCCGAACTCTCCGCAGGAATGCTTTGACCTGACCATCAAGGCGTTCAACTTTGCCGAAGAATTCCGCATTCCGGTCATGTTCATGATGGATGAAGTCGTCGGCCACATGACGGAGAAGGTCGTGATTCCGCCTGCCGATCAAATCGAGGTTGTCCCGCGGAAACACACGCACAAGTCCGTCGAAGATTACCTGCCCTACGGCACGAATGGAAATATGGTTCCGGAAATGGCGCACGCGGGCGAAGGGTACAAGTTCCACGTCACCGGCTTGACCCACGACGAGCGCGGCTATCCCAACATGACGCCGCCGATGCAGAAGAAACTGGTGACGCGCCTGCAGGACAAAATTCTTTCTGCCGTCGAGCGCATCAGCATGTTCGAAGAGGACTCAACCGAGAATGCCGATGTGATCGTCGTTTCCTACGGCATCACTTCACGCGTCGCGCAACGCGCCATCGACATGGCCCGCGCGAAAGGGTTGAAAGTTGGCAAGCTCCGCCTCATCACCGCGTGGCCCTTCCCGGATTTCAAGATTCGCGAACTGGCCGCTCGCACCAAGGCTTTCGTCGTGCCCGAGCTGAACCTTGGGCAGATGTCGCGCGAAGTGCAGCGCGCGGCGGAAGGAAAAGCCAAGACCATCCTTGTTCCCCACGCTGGAGGCAGCGTGCATAACCCCGAAGACATTCTCGCCGTGATCCAGGAGGCAGCTCGATGACTACGCTTGTAAACCCCATACCAGGGAACCCCGTCGAACCGTTCCTCCGCTCCGATCGCATGCCGCACATCTGGTGTCCGGGATGCGGCATCGGCACGACCGTGAACTGCTTTGCCGAGGCGTTGATCGAATCCAAGATCGACCTGAAAAGCTTGGCGCTTGTTTCCGGCATCGGCTGCACGGGCCGCGTCGCCGGATACGTGAAGCTCGACTCGTTCCACACCACGCACGGGCGCGCCATTCCGTTTGCCACTGGACTGAAGCTCGCCAATCCTCATCTCAACGTCGTGGTTTACTCGGGTGACGGCGATCTCTCGGCCATCGGCGGCAATCACCTGATTCACGCCGCGCGCCGCAACGTCGATCTCAAGGTGATCTGCGTCAACAACCTGATCTATGCCATGACGGGAGGCCAGACGGCTCCGACGACTCCGGGGCAGGCGACGACTTCGACTTCGCCCTACGGAACCTTTGAGCCGGCGTTCAATCTGCCGCATCTGGTCGAAGCCGCGGGCGCGGTGTATGTTGCGCGTTGGACAACGTTCCACGTGCGGCAACTGTCGCGGTCGATTCAGGAAGCGTTCAACAAAAAGGGATTCAGTTTCATCGAGGTGATTTCGCCCTGCCCGACGCTTTACCAGCGCCGCAACAAGCTGGGCGACGGGCTCGACACCATGAAGTACTACAAAGAAAAAAGCAAAACGAAGCACGGCTGTCCCACCGGCGAAGTTGGGCTCACCATGCAGGGCGAAATCATCGTCGGCAAGTTCGTGGATCGCGATCGTCCGGATTACGGTTCGCTGCTCAAGGCGCAGATGCACGAGAGCCTGGGCGACAAGTACGTGGACTACGACGAAGAACAAGGTTATGCATGCGGCGCCGATGGCGGTTGCGAGGAGGAATCATGCCACTAACAGAGATTCGAGTTGCGGGATTCGGAGGCCAGGGCGTTATTCTCTCGGCTATCGTGCTGGGGAAGGCTTGCTCCATTCATCAGGGCCAGTTCGCTACCATGACCCAGAACTTCGGGCCGGAAGCGCGTGGCGGGGCCTGCAGCGCGCAGTTGATCCTCTCGGATACGCCGGTGCTTTACCCCTACGTCACGCAGCCGGACATCATGGTGGTGATGTCGCAGGAAGCGTATGTCAAATTCGCGCCTGAATTGAAAGAAGGGGGCATGCTCATAATCGAGCGCGATCTGGTGCGCGTCACCAACGTATCGGAACAGGACCGCATCTACAGCGTGCCCGCCACGCGCATCGCCGAAGAACTCGGCAAGCGCATGGTGCTTAACATTGTCATGGTCGGATTCTTCACGGCTGTAACCAAGTTGCTCGAGGCCGACGCCGTGCGCAAGGCGGTGGCCGATTCAGTCCCGGCGAGTTTCCGCGAGCTGAACCTGAAGGCGTTCGACAAGGGCTACGAGTATGGAGTGGCGGCCCTGGCCGCGGGTCCCGAGAAGCCCGACTTGGAGCAGAACGCTGCGGTGTCGCAGGAAGTGGTGTAACGGGTCTGGATGCGCGGGCAGGGCGCCCGCGCGACAGCCGGCAGCCACACAACGCGCCAAAACCGGGCGCGCTGGGGACCCCCGGCGAGGGCGCCGGCGCTACTCTCTAGCTCACTCCTCTACCGGTTGCGCGTCGAGTTCCTGTGCTGGTTCTCCGCCGGCCATTCCCTGGGCTATGATCAGGCGCCTTGCCTCGATACGCAGCTCTGGCAGCGCACGGCCGAACCAGATTGCTCCCAGTACGCAGGCGATTCCTCCGGTGGCCACTGTAATTGGCGCGCCTACGCGATGCGCGAGCGCTCCTCCAAATAAGGCTCCAATGGGCGCCATTCCCATGAACATCATGGAATAGACGGCCATGACTCGGCCGCGCAGTTGATCGGGGACCATGGTTTGGATGAGCGTATTCGAGCATGCCATTTGCAACATCATGGAATAGCCCGCCGGTATTAGCATGGCCACCGATACCCAGAACCACGACGAAAAGGAAAACAAAAACAGGCTGACTCCGAAGGCCGCACAGGACATTGCCACCCAGCGGCCGAGTCCTTTCACGCCAGTTTTCGTGGCTAGTGTCAACGCGCCGAACAACGCGCCGACGCCGGTCGCGCCCATCAGGATGCCCAGCCCGCGCGCGCCGCCGTGCAGGATTTTGTCGGCGAAAACCGGCATCAGCACGGTGTAGGGCATCCCCACCAGGCTGATCAGGCCGAGCAGGAGCAGCAGCGCCCGGATGATCTTTGTCTGGCTGACCCACCGGAATCCTTCGACGATGTCTTCGATCGGCGAGTGCCCACTGGCTCGCGGCGGGCAATGGACTCGCATTAACGTCAGCCCGACGATCACGGCGATGTAGCTGACCGAATTCGCCGCAAAGCACCAGCCCTCGCCGATTCGCGACACCAGGATGCCTGCTATAGCCGGCCCAATGATGCGCGCGCCGTTGAACATGGAGGAATTCAGCGCGATGGCGTTCATCAGGTCTTCTTTGCCCACCATGTCTACGAGGAACGATTGCCGGCCGGGAATGTCGAAGGCATTGACCACGCCCAGCAGCGCGGCGAGCACAAAGATGTGCCATACCTGGACCCGGCCGCTTCGCGTGAGCCACGCCAGAATCCCGGCGAGGATCATGGATGCCGTCTGCGTTGCAATGACCAGCCGCTGCCGGTTCACGCGATCGGCCGTGATGCCGCCGATCGGCGCAACTAGAAAAACAGGAATCTGGCTTGCGAACCCGACGGCGCCCAACAGCAGTGCCGATCCGGTCAGGCGATATACCAGCCACGATTGCGCGACCGTCTGCATCCAGGTTCCGATCAGAGAAATCAGTTGTCCGCCGAAAAAGAGCTGGAAATTCCGGTGCCGCAACGCGCGTAAAGTCGTGGCCCATCGGGAGGGCGCAGGGTTTGTTTCTATTACTTCCGCCGCGGGGTTTGGCGCTTGCATCACTCTCAGTTAACCTTGGCACATCTCTCCAATACGAGCAACCTGCGGGAAGGATTGCTGCGAACGCGCTGTCGGGCGGTTTCTTCCGACTCCGTATGTTTACTTCTCTGACAGTTTTCCACAGCCCGGCAATGTCACCGACTTGCAACTTCCCGGCGGCTCGGTTCCGGGGTAAAGTGGCTTGTCGGTTTTCCGGCGGCTCGCATCGAAGTTCGGGCGCCGAATCCTGGGTCTGATGCTGAGGCAATGAGCGATGATGAACGCTGACTCAAATCGCCTGGAACGGCGCGCCGGCCAGCGCTTCGAAGTGCACCTGCCGCTGGCGGTACGTTTCGAGGGACGCACTGTGTCCGGCTTCACCCAGGATCTGAGCGCCCGCGGAATCTTCTTCTATACCGAGGCCAACCTGCCCGAAGGCGCGGCCGTTGAATTAACGTTTACCATGCCGTCCGAAATTACTTTAGGCGAAAGCATGCCCGTACGTTGCTGCGGACATGTTTTGCGCGTCGCCCCTCCCCGGGGTGGCCAGCGGAATGGGATCGCCGTGCGCCTCGACTCCTACGAATATTTGGCTGCCGACGCAGGCGAACCTCTCTCGCAGTTCATGCGCATTTCAGCCGCGGCCGCTGCGGAAGGTCCACGGCCCCTGTCCCGCTGAGAATCTGGTTTCCACGGAACTTTTCCAATCGTGTCGCGAACGCGATCTAATGCTTTTGGCCAATCTTTCCAATCCCGGCGTTCTGCCTTACAATCATTCTATCCAGCAGTTTGACAGGTTTTCAACCCCCTGAAACCTGCAGCCAACCTGCCGCTCCACCGAGGGTTTTTCTATTACGATGGTCACTTGGCCCCAACGCAGGAAGCTCGTAGCATGACCTTGAACACCGAGAACCGAATCATGCAGGGAATCGCTGTCGCCATCCTTGCCGAGGATCGCGAGCAATCCGTCATACTCAATACGCGCGTGGAAAGCACGCACATGGCCCGCGCGGTTTTGAACCAGGTCGGCTTTCCTCACGGGCCGAGCGATGCGGTACTGCGTCAACTACAAGACCAGCGCGCCGAAATCGCTCTGGTCGATATCGATCCGCGGAACGCTCAGCGCGCGGTACGCGCCATCGAGCTGATCCATTCCACTTTTCCCGACCTAACGATTTTCGCCGTGGGCGAAATGGTGCAGCCCACCATCATCGTCTCCGCGATGCGGGCGGGGGCGCGCGAATTTGTGGACCGCGCCGCCGGCCACGAGGCCCTGATCGAAGCGTTCACCCGCTTCACCGCGACCTTGAGCCGCGCCCAGCGCAGTTCCAGCAAAGCCCGGGTGTTCAGTTTCATCAACGCCAAAGGTGGAGCTGGCGCGACCACGACTGCTGTGAACGTTGCGGTCGCGCTGCAGGAAGCGCACGGGCGCGTGGTCCTGGTGGATTTCGCTCCCATCGGGCATTCGGCTCTGCAGCTCAATCTTCGCCCACAGTTCACGATCGTGGATGCGCTGCAGAACCTGCATCGCATGGATTTGTCGCTGCTCGATGGCCTGATGACGCCGTATCGCAACAACCTTCATCTGCTGGCGGGCGCGCAGGTGCCGCATGGCACCATTCCAACCGCATCAGAGCTGGCTCGGCTGTTCGATCTGCTCGTAAGCCAGTATCACTTTGTGGTGGTGGACTGCTCGGGCCGCCTCGACGGCACCATGCAAATGATCTGCGACCTCTCGAACGCCGTGCTGCTGGTGGCGCAAACCGACGTGGTTTCGCTCTGGAGCGCGGGGCGCGTGCATCAATTTCTGCAAGAGGGAGCCGGCCGGGATCGCCTGCGCATGGTGCTCAACCGCTACAAAAAGATCCCTGGTTTCACCGACGAGGATGTCGAAAAAGCCACCAATTGCCAGGTGCTGTGGAAGGTGCCCAACAATTATCAGCTCATTGGCCCGGCGATCGACAAGGGAAGCCCCGTTGCCATGATGGGGAATCACGACGTCAGCCGCTCCTATCAGGGACTCGCCGCTGAACTGGCGGGCGCTGCTGCGGCGTCGGATGGGGCGCTGTCACTGGTCTACCAGCACGATAAGACGGACGGGAAGCAGCGGCCCTCGGGGCAGCTGATCGTCTCGCCGATACGCGCCGGACAATAAAACAGCTGCGAGCTTCGAGCCACGAGCAATCGCAGACCACCGACAAACTTCTCGAATAAAGTTCATAAGCCAGAGGTCGAAGGCAGAGATCTAGTGCGTCGAGCGCAGCGCTCGCGGCGCGTAGCTCGTGGCTCGCAGCTCCTTTGTTAGAATCAAGGTTTCTCCATGTCGCCGAGAATCGTCGAAATCCTTTACCAGATGATCGCGTTCCTGTTCGCCATCAGCGTGCACGAGTCGGCGCATGCCTGGACCGCGTCGCGCTGTGGAGATCCGACGGCTCGCATGCTGGGGCGTGTCTCGCTGAATCCGATCCGCCACATCGATCCGATCGGGACGATCGTGCTGCCGCTGGTTGCCGCCATCAGCCATATTCCGCTGCTCGGCTGGGCGAAGCCCACGCCGGTGATCACGCGCAACTTCCGCAAGATTGTGCGCGACGACAACCTGACTACGCTGGCGGGGCCGGTGTCGAACCTGCTGATCGTGGTGGTTGCATTTACGATTCTGGCGATCGTGGCCTTGGTAATCCCCGACGGACACAAAGTCGTTATTATCTCGTTCCTCTCCGTGCTTCGCCCCGGAGAGGGAATCATCCCCCATCCGCTGCTCCTGGTCTGCTCAGTGGCAATTCTGGTCAACCTGTGCCTGTTCTTCTTCAACCTGCTTCCGATTCCGCCGCTCGACGGCAGCCGCATCCTGCGCAATCTGCTGCCTTACAATGCCGTCCAGGTGTACGACCGGATTCCCATCTGGGTCAGTTACCTGTTCATGATTTTTGTCGGCGGATTTGTTATGAGCCTGCTGCTCAGCCCGTCCATAGCGCTTGTTTGCTATGGGCTGGCGCGCCTTTAGATTGCCGGCCGCTCGCTTCCCGCTACAATGGAATGAGCCTTTTTGAGCAATTCTCTTGAAAGACGGCGGCACTCTCCCGGCGCTGCCCTGGAATCGAAGACAAAGATGCCTGAACCCGCAACCTCATCTCCCCGCCCTCGCGTGCTCAGCGGCATGCGCCCCACCGGCAAGCTCCACCTGGGCAACTACATGGGCGCACAGGCCAACTGGGTCAAGCTGCAAGACTCTGCCCAGTACGAGTGC
>PLHN01000354.1 GCA_003139975.1 Acidobacteriaceae bacterium | reverse complement strand
TCTTTGAGTTTAAAGGACTTATATGTAAAATATTCCGGAATAAGGACTTAGGGGCCAGGTTTCAAGGTTTCAGGGTCCAATCCGGCGACCACCGGGTCTTGCTGCTCCAATAAAAAAGGTGCGGGAGTGATCCGCACCCTTTTCTTCTTACTAACTTCATTATAACAGATTGCCGTACCCACCTGGACATGTTTTCCAACTTTATTTTCTCCGATAATTCATTGGCTTACGTGGAAAATCGTCGAAACAGGGGCTTGACAAGATTTCACAAGAGATTATTAAGGTGGTTGTCAGTCGGTTCGGTGACCGAGGAGCGCTGGGGCAGTCCGACCACGATCTCTCTCCCCGGAGGCGGCAAGGTCGGGCTCTACCAGCCCAAGCATCCGACTGCGATCGGGCGCGAGGCCGGATCAACACGAACCGGATTTTAGTGCTCGAGCGGTTGACGGCGGCCGTGGCGGATATGCAACACGTGCACCGTTTCGCCCTCAATGGCGAACAGAATCCGATAGACGTGCGGTGCGTGGCCATAGAGTAGATGGTGCACTTCAAAGGGGAAGGCCGAGTTCTCCGGAGCCAGCGGACAACGCGCCGGGAATTCAGCAAGCGATGCTACGGCGTTCTGCAAGGCCAGGAACCAGCGTATGCCCGCGTCTCCGGCGTGCTCGGACAACAACCAGTCAAGAATTGCATCCGCGTCTTGCTCGGCTGCTGCCGTCGTTTCAACGCGGAAGGTCATGCTTGCGCCGCAGATCGGCGAGGAATTCCGCGGCGGGTCTCGTGCGTCCGGCCTTCACATCCTCGTAGCCGTGGCGGATGCCTTCGACGGTTTCCGCGAAGTCTTGGCGCTCCCACTCCAGGTAGGTGGCCAGAACATCGTCGAGGGCTGCGGCAGGGTCTTGTCCGCGACGTTTGGCGTATTCTTCCAGTTGTGCCTTACGCTCCGGCTTGAGTGGAATCATATCCATGCTGGCCTGCCTCTGCCCTCCACTTATCGTAAGGGGTTCGCGCACTGACGTCAAAAGCTATCTGCGTCTCTGCAAGCCAGGCAGAAATCCAGGGGTTGGCGTTTACGCGGCAGACTGCTTAGGATTAACCGCTTTTCCGCCAGGCGTTTTCGTCAGAAGGCAAAACGTTAAGAAGTCTGCTGGCGGATGTGATGGCTTTTTCCCTTGTGATTGGCCGCTGCCGCCTGACCTGAAATAACGTCGGTCCCGTGCTCCGTCTCTGCGGCGCAACGCCCCTGCGTTACACTTAGTTCCTTGGACCCGAAAATCGAATCGCAGGTCGATCAGCTGCGCTCGGGCGACGCGCGCGCGCTGGCTCGCGCCATCTCTACGGTCGAGAACCGCGCTGCCGGCTGGGCGGAACTGCTCAAGGCGCTCTTCCCTTATACGGGCAAGGCGCGAGTCATCGGTCTGACCGGCGCTCCGGGATCGGGCAAGAGCACGCTGGTCGATCGGCTCGCCAAGCATTATCGCAATAAGGAAGAGAATAAAACCGTCGGCATAATCGCAGTCGATCCGACCAGCCCTTACACGGGCGGAGCGATTTTGGGCGACCGCATCCGCATGCAGGATCACTATAGCGATCCGGGNNGGAATTTTCATCCGCAGCATGGCGACGCGCGGATCGCTTGGAGGGCTGGCGCGCGCTACGGCGGATGCGGCCACCGTACTCGATGCTTCAGGCCGCGACTTGATCATGATCGAAACGGTTGGCGTCGGGCAGGACGAAATCGACATTGTGCGGCTGGCCGATGTCACCATCGTGATTCTGGTGCCCGGCATGGGCGACGATGTGCAGACGATCAAAGCCGGGATCATGGAAATCGCCGACATCTTCGTGATCAATAAAAGCGACCGCGAGGGAGCCGAACGCGTGGAGCGCGAGATTCGCGCCATGCAGTCGCTCGAAATGCGGAGGGACGGCTGGACTCCGCCCGTCGTCAAGACGGTCGCAAGCGAGGGCACGGGCACGAAAGAGCTGGCTGCGGCCATCGCCGATTACGAGGCATATATCAAGAGAGAGAATCTGCTCTTTCAGAAAAATATGGAAAACTGGCGAGAGCGGCTGGTAGAAATGCTGCGCGACGCGATGCTCGAACGAGTGCGCGCGCAAATCGACGGCGACAGCCTCGACCGCTACGCCGCCGAGATCGCCGAGCACAAACGCGACCCGTATTCGCTGGTGGAAGAAATTGTTTCACGCGCCGTTTAGCAAAACTGGATAATCCAATGTCGATGAACGACGAGCGCAGCAGGGTCGAGCAGTGGATGCTGGCGATTGTCAGCGACGGTGGTGTTGACCGGTTTGATGACCTCCATATCGACCAGATCAACCCGCGCTGGGGAGATAAGAACTGTTGGATCGAAGGTGGAGTGGAAGCATTTCGTACTGCATTAAGCGTGAGAAACCAGCACCGGCTGCCGTTCACTGTTTGTCTCGCCTTTTCGCTCGTCGCTACCGATCAACCCTGCGGGATCGATTTTCAGACGCGGGAAGACTTGTTCGCCAAACTTGATTGGTCGCCTCCGTCTCTTTACCTTTTTGATCGCGGCAAGGAGCCAGATAAGCAGATTGCGCCTACTGAGGGAGCCGTACAAGTTCTCGACCCCGCTATCTGCGGTGCGCAAGGCGATGACCGGTGCTACTATCTCGAATTTAAGCCTCAACATGACGACGAGTTTAGGCGCAGCGTGTGGGTCGAGGGTTAGGGAAATCTATGTTCAGCATTGACCATCTCGGCATCGCCGTGAAGTCGCTGGCCGCGGCCAAGAGCATTTACGAAAAACTCGGCCTGAGCATCTCGCCTGAAGAAACCGTCGAGCAGGAGAAAGTCCGCCTCGTCATGGTTCCCGTCGGCGAAAGCCGGCTCGAATTGCTGGAAGCGACCTCGGACGATTCCACCATTGCGAAGTTCATTGCCAAGCGTGGCGAGGGCTTGCACCACGTTTGCATGCGCGTGCCCGACCTGGCAACCGCCGTGGCCAAGCTGAAGCAGGACGGCGTCCGCCTGGTGTCGAATGAAATCAAGACCGGAGCCGGCGGCCATCGCTACGTGTTCGTGCATCCCCAGAGCACTGGCGGTGTGCTGCTCGAACTGGTCGACGGTGGGCACTGAGCATGCTCCTGCTTGCGGTCGATACATCGGGCAAAAACGGCAGCGTCACGCTGGCGCGGGTGGCTGCTGGCCGACTTGTGGCCGAGGTGGTCGAGACTATTCCGCTTGCCGGCGGCACGTTTTCGGCGCAACTCGTGCCGCAGGTTTCCGCTCTGCTTAAGAAACACGGATACGGCAAGAACGATCTGGCGGCCTTTGCCGTTGTCTCCGGCCCGGGGTCGTTCACGGGCCTGCGCGTCGGCTTGGCCGCAATCAAAGCGCTGGTGGAAATTCTGCAGAAGCCGATCGCCGCCGTCTCGCTGCTCGGGACGATTGCGCAATCGGGCCGCTTTTGCGGACGCGTACTTGCTGTCCTCGATGCCGGCCGCAACGAAGTTTATGTCGGCGATTACGAAATTCGCGACGAACAAGCCCCGCCGCACATGCACCGGGAGCGCCTGTTACGCCGAGACGAGTTCCTGATCGAGGCCAAGGGAAACCAAGTCGTTACTCCCGATACCGCGTTGGCCGAATTTCTTCAATCCGCGGGAATTCAGTGCGAGCTCATTGCGCACCCGGGCAGCGCCGCCGTCGCTCGCCTCGGTTGGCGATGCATCCAGCGCGGCGAAACCGTTCGTCCGGAAGATCTCGAAGCCAACTACATCCGCCGCTCTGATGCGGAGATTTTCTCGCAGCCGAAGTCCTGAGATTCTCCATGCCCGTATCCATCCGCGATGCCGCGCCCGTTGATATACCGGCAATTCTGACCATCGAGCAATCTGCTCCGTCCGCCGCGCACTGGTATGCCGATCAGTACCAGACACTTATCGGGGACGGCAACATTATCGTGGCCGAAGAGGCGGGCAGGATTTGCGGATTCCTTTGTACCCACGTCGTTGCCGGCGAATGGGAGATCGAAAATGTGGTGGTGGACGAAAAGTTTCGCCGGCACGGCATCGCTGCTGCCCTCATGCGGATCCTGCTCTCCAAATGGGAGGCCGCTGCCGGGGCTGCCGTTCTGCTTGAGGTGCGCGAGTCGAATGCTGCGGCGCGCGCCCTTTATGAAGCCAGCGGACTCCGCGAAGTCGGCCGCCGCCGCGCGTACTACGGCGATCCGGTCGAAGATGCGATTCTCTACGCCCTTTATCGCCAGACCTAGCTTTCCCCATGTCCGTTCGACCTTCATTCTCCCCGTGCGAATATGCCGGAAATCCGCGGTTTTTAGATTCCGGACTTGATCTAAAGGCCTACGTTGCACCACTTTGGGTGTACTCAAAGGTGAAGGCCGACCGCGCCGCCACGATCAAAAATATCCTTCCAAGACCCCATTGAACCGCCGCCCGCCCTGTGCTACTTTTTAACCGGACAGTAATAATTCAGGAGGTCTCGCAGGATGCTGACTCCGAGAGATCAACTCCTGGCCAGTCATGAAGAATTCCAGCGACTGGTTCAGGAGCACTCGCAATACTCCCAAAGGCTGGAATCCCTCACCCAGAAGCACTACCTCACCGAAGACGAAAAACTTGAAGAAGTGCGGCTGAAGAAACTGAAGCTGCGCCTCAAAGATCAGATGCAGCACCTGGAGCGGGAAGCCCAGCGCGCGACAGCGTAGGACCTCGGAGATCGTCCTTCGATCCCACTCGATCATTCCAAGAGCCGCAGTTTGCACCGATGCAAGGCGCACGTAAGCGCCTTTTTTTATTACGATTAGATAGAATCCACCGTTGAAGTCACTTCATCCTGTTGCATCATTGAACGCCTCCAAACTGGCCAAAATGGAGCGGGAGGCCACTGAGGTCTTAGTCAATTCGCTTGCTTGCGGTCAAAGAGATTCCCTCAAGACCAGGCCGGATGGCACTATACTCGACGGGCATCATCGCGTTTATGTCCTTCGAAAGCGTGGAGTGGCAGTCGACGAGCTTCCGCGTGAGATTATCGAAAAGGATTCCTAAATGTGGACCAGACTCTATTGGGCGGAGGGGCCTTGGACCGGCAAACTGGCACTGGCGGCGCGACCCCGTGGCGGCGATTGGCTAGCCGACGAAATCGCGGCTTGGCGGGGCGCTGGAGTCGACGCCGTCCTCTCACTGCTGACTCCCGAAGAGGAGCAGGAACTCGACCTCACAGCCGAAGCGCGCGAAGTGAAAAAGGTAGGCATGAAGTTCATCTCCCTGCCGATTCCCGATCGCCAGGTGCCACGCTCAGAGTCCGAAATAACGGCGACAATCGAGAAACTCGACGCCGATCTTTCGTCGGGGAAGAATGTCGTCATACATTGCCGCCAGGGGATTGGGCGAAGCGGGTTGCTCGCAGCATGCCTCCTTATCACGAAAGGGCTCAGCTCTGGCGCCGCAGTGGAGAGCGCGAGCGCAGCCCGCGGTTTAACGATTCCAGAAACGCCGGAACAACGAAGATGGATTGACCACTATGCGGCAAGTTTAGCAAGTATGAAATGAACAGAGACCTAACAGGTCCTATAATTGACTCGGTCAATGTACATGGTTCGTGACGGCTATTTTTACGGCATCGGTTGCGCAATCGCAGCGGCCCTCATCGCGTGGCTTGCGGCGTGGCCTTACGCCATCCCAGTGCTGTTGCTGGGGGCTTTCTGCCTATGGTTTTTTCGCGATCCCGAGCGCCCAATCCCCGGCCTTCCCGGCGCCATCGTTTCCCCCGGCGACGGCAAAGTCACCGACGTTTCCACCATCACTTCCGCCGCAGGTCCGCGCGCCCGCATCAGCATTTTCCTCAGCATCTTCGATGTGCACGTCAACCGCTCGCCGGTCGCGGGCGTCATTCGCGATGTGCGCTACCAGGGCGGCAAATTCCTCAACGCCATGGCGGCAAATTCGGCTGAAGAAAACGAGCAGAATATCGTGACCGTCGAAGGCGAAGGCCGCGCCGTAATTTTCAAACAAATCGCCGGCCTCATCGCCCGCCGCATCGTGTTCGACCTGAAAGTCGGCGACAAGGTGGCCCGAGGCCAGCGCGTTGGCCTGATTAAGTTCGGCTCTCGCGTGGATGTTGTTTTCGATCGCGATGCTGCCATTCAGGTCAAACCCGGCGATCGTGTCAAGGGCGGAACCACGGTCCTGGCCGTGCTGCCGGTGGTGCAGGGAAAGGACCAGCCCGCCGCCGCAGGCTCAATTCGGGAGGCTGCTGCATGGAAGACTTAACTCCCCGCCGTCGCGATTCCGACCGTCGCCGTGGACGCCTGCGTAAGGGCATGTACATTCTGCCATCGCTGTTCACCACCGCCAATATCGCGCTCGGGTTCTATGCCATCCTCGAAACCGTGCGCGGCGCACCCGGCGACGCCTGGCATCTCGACTTGGCTGCCAAGGCCATCGGTTATTCCATTTTGATTGACGGTCTCGACGGCCGCATAGCCCGGTTGACCCACACCGAGAGTGATTTTGGAAGAGAACTCGATTCCCTCGCCGATGTCATCGCTTTTGGCGTCGCTCCCGCTCTTCTCGCGTGGATCTGGGGTTTTCATCTCTTGCCAACGACGCTTCCCCACGAGATCCGCCTGAAGATCATCGACCTGGGCACCGTTGCCTGCTTCGCTTTCCTGATGGCAGGCGCGAGCCGTCTGGCACGTTTTAACATCACTACCAATCCGCAGCCCTCCAATCCCGGCCGTCCTGGCAAGAAATACTTCGTTGGTATGCCCATTCCGGCGGGAGCCGGCGTCATCGCGGCCGTCGTCCATTTTTCCGCCGGAGAGCCAATTGCCTCCTGGTGGACCTCGGCCAGTTGGCTGATGATGGTCGTCGTCGTCGGATATCTCATGGTCAGTACGTGGCGTTTTTATAGCTTCAAAGACATTGATTTCGGTTCCCGCCGTCCTTTCCGCCTCATCATTCTCATGGCCATCGTGGGCTCGCTGATCCTGCAGTTTTCGCGCCCGGTACTGTTCGTCATTGCCATCGTCTACATGGCTTCCGGCGTCCTCTGGCGCTTGCAATGGATCTTGCGCCGCAAGAATCCGCCCGCACCTCCGGCTTATAAGGAGGCATCTCAAACCCCATGAGCCCCGTCCAGAAATCTGCTGCCTCCCACAATGATCTAAGCGGCGCCAATCTTTACCGCGTCGCGATCGTTGGTGCCGCTACGCTCCTGGGCAAAGAAGTCGCGGAAGTTTTGCGCGACCGCAATTTTCCTGTCGTCGATATCCGCTTGCTCGATGACGACGAGTCCCTGGGCCAACTCGAAGCTGTCGGCGACGAAGTGAGCTTTATCCAGAGTGTTCGCGCCGAACAGTTCGAGCGCATTGACTTCACTTTTTTTGCGTCCGACGCCCGCTCCACGCGCGGCGCGTGGAAGAAGGCGCGCGACTTGGGCAGTACCATCGTCGATCTTACCGGCGCTTTGGAAGGAGAACCGGGAGCGTCGGTCCGGTCGCCATGGATCGAGCGCCAATTGGAGCGGCCTGTTACTCCGCAACTGCAGCCCGGCCCGGTCGTGGTGGGACATCCCGCCGCAACCGTTCTAGCTTTGCTCGCGTTGCGCGCCCAGAAAGCTGCCAAGGTCGAGCGCATGGTTGCCACGGTTCTTGAACCGGCATCCGAATATGGCCAAAAGGGCATGGATGAACTGCATGAGCAAACCGTGAACCTGCTTTCCTTTCAGGAACTGCCGAAATCCGTCTTCGATGTGCAGGTGGCCTTTAACATGGTCGCGCGCTATGGACCATGCTCCGGTCATTCGCTCGATGCTCTTTCTCGAATGATCGCGAAGCACTATTGCCAATTGGTGCCCGCCGCGGTTGAACCTGCGCTACTCACGCTCCAGGCGCCTGTTTTTCATGGACACGCGTTTTCTGTTTACCTGGAACTGGAGAAGCCGCTCTCGATCAAGGATCTTTCTGAAGCGCTTGCGGGCGAGCACGTGATCGTGGCCGATCCCGATGACGTGCCGAACAATGTTAGCGCTGCTGGACAGGGGGACATTCTGGTTGCGGTTTCCGCCGATGCCAGCCGCGAGACCGGCTTCTGGCTCTGGGCCGTGACCGACAATTTGCGCGTGGCTGCTTTGTCCGCCGTCGAATGCGCCGAAACGATGACTTCTTCGCGGCCCCGAGGTCAGATCCAATGAAGCCGTGGGTTGGCGCTGTTTTATTGACAGTTACCCTCTTTGCGAGCCTGGTGGCGAGCGGTTGCGGATACCACACTCTCGGTCACTCGGCCGCGCTCCCACCGAACATCCGTACCATCGCGATTCCCGGTTTCGTCAGCCAGAGCCGCACCTTTCGCGTCGAACAACTGCTGACCGATGCTGTGGTCCGGGAATTCAACACCCGCACCAATTTCCAAATTGTTCATAACGACTGGGAGGACGCCGACGCCCTGTTGAAGGGAACGGTTTTGTCTGCTTCTTCGACTCCGCTCGCCTACGATTCCGTTACCGGTCGCGCGGCCAGCGCGCTGCTTACCGTAAGCGTGCAGATCACGCTTACCGATCGGCAGGGTAAAGTGATCTTCCAGAATCCGTCCTATCTTTTTCACGATCAGTACGAAATCTCCCGCGACCTGAACAGTTTCTTCGAAGAAGGATCTCCGGCCGTCGAACGCATGTCCCGCGATTTCGCTCATACACTGGTAGCCAATATTCTGGAGGCTTACTGATGCGGGAGAACCAATGATGCGTGCCTTCAGCCAAGCCGACCGCTTTCTCTCCGAACTCGAATCCCGCAAGCTGAAGCCTGCTTACGTGCTCGTCGGCGACGAGGCCTTTTTCCGCAAGCGTTGCCGCGACGCCATCCTTGAACACCTGGTCTCGCCCGACGCGCGGGATTTCAGCGTCTTCGAGTTCGACTTGAGTGAAACCTCGCTGAGCGAAGTGCTGGATCGCGCCCGCACGCCATCGCTGATGGCGCCCTTTCAGGTCTTTTTTGTGCGGGGCGTGAAAACGCTCTTCGGCCGCGGCTCGAACGACGAAAAGATCACTGCCGTCGAGGAGTACTGCAAGAATCCCAATCCCGATGCGCTCCTCGTCTTTGTCGCCGACCACATCAGCATTCCCGCCGACGTCCGCCGCATGGAGATGACCGACAAGGACCGTTACCAGAAGATCCGCGAAGATCTCGGCCCGTTCTGCGGCATTGTCGAACTGTCGCGTGTCGAAGAAGGCGAAGCCGTCCGATGGATCGGCGAATATTGCGCAACGCGCGCCGTCAAAATTGATCCCGATGGCTCTCGCGAACTGGTCGACGCGCTGGGCGGCGACATGATGATGGTTTCCAACGAACTCGAGAAACTGATTCTCTATGTCGGCGAGAAAAAAAGAATCACGCTCGGCGATGTCGAGACCATGGTGCTCGCCGCCAAACAGCGCTCGCTTTATGAGTTGACCGATGCGATCTCTTCCAAGGATCGCCCGCGCGCATTGGCGATTCTCGATTCGCTGCTTTCGACGGGCGACGGCGAAGACGCCGCCATCGGCCACCTTTATATGCTCGCCAAGACGTTCCGCCAGATGCTTGTTATCCTCGAGCGCAACGTCCGCGACCAGCGGATGCTCTGGGCGGCACTTTGGCAGGGCTTCCGCGTGCCCCCGTTTGCCGCCGACGATATCATCCGCCAAGCCCGCCGCTACAAATCGAAACGCGAATTGACGCGCGCCATCCGACTGGTGGCGAAAGCCGATCTCGCCCTGCGCTCGAATCCCCCCGGCAAGCGCCTCATCCTGGAAAAGCTCGTGCTTGACCTGGCCGGAGAGCCCAAACTCGAAACTGCTGGCGGATGGATGCAGGAAGAATTGCCCGTATAGCCCCTTCCGGAATTCTTCGCGGAAACGCTCAGAACGTGAACCGACCACCGACCGTCGGAGCAAAGTTATTATCGGAGTTATACGGCACGCCCGGCCCATGCGGAATCGCGATCGCCAGACCGCCGCTCACGTAGGAATACGCAATTCCGGCATAGCCGTCGAAACGC
This sequence comes from Acidobacteriaceae bacterium, assembly GCA_003139975.1. Taxonomy (GTDB): domain Bacteria; phylum Acidobacteriota; class Terriglobia; order Terriglobales; family Acidobacteriaceae; genus Acidiflorens. The sequence goes on along the minus strand of PLHN01000354.1, from coordinate 11,869 downwards.
TTGGTGAAGTGATGATCCACATAGAGTGACCCCTCGTTGAGAGTGCCCGCGCAGGAAGCGCGGAAACTTTGGGGCGAGCAGGCCGGCGGAAGACGGAAGTCGTTCTGCCGCTGTTGATACCAGGACAAAGTGATGTCGGTTTTGCTGNNCGGTAGGTGTACTTCGCGCCCGTCCACCAGATCTGCACCAACTTTTCAGAATCAAGATTGTTGTCTTCGACCCCGCTCATGTTATAGCCGCCCTGGTCCGAGGCGCCGACGCCCAACGGGTTCGCCGGGTTATTCTGCCAGATGTATTCGTAGCCGGCAAAAAACTTGAACGGGTCCCACATATACTTGACAGCGATCATGGCTGCGTTGTTGTCGGTCACGATGCCATAGACGGTGTTGTTCGGGTCGATCAGATTGGTCCCGGTGATGGGGTTTGTATTGATGCTATCGGTGGTCGACTGATATGGCGCCGCCAGACTCTGAGGCCCCAGCAAGGGGTTCAATACGCTGATCGCCTGGTTGTAATGCTGGAAGACGAAGTCGGCGGAGAACTTGCCGGCGTTTCCGCCGAGGTCGAATCCATAGGCGTTGTTATGCGCCGCTTCCGGTGTACAGGTGGTGGCCATCCAGGTTGCGGAGGCCGAGTAGCAGCCGCCAGANNAGGCGATACTTCAGGGCGTCGTCCCAACGGCTGTCCTCGGTGTCGCCGCCGCCCGCCATCGTGCCGTTATACCCGATGTACGAAAAGGCATAAGCGCCGCTGGCCGGATCGTAAAGGAGCATAGCATCGGTGCCGAGAGCGCGTTGACGACCGAAGGTCAGCGTGCCGAAATACGCGGACGATATACCCGCATAGTATTCGTCATTGAAGGGTTGGCCCGCGCGCGCGCCGTCGATGGCTATCGAATAGCTGCTCCTGGGAAGGCCGTTGTTGACGATCTGGGTGGCTGACGCGTTGGCGAGCAGGCCGGACTGCGGATTGATGCCAGTTGAAGCGTTGAACACAACGGACCAGCCATGCGCAAACTCTTCCTTGCCCCTGATGCCCAGACCCGTCTGCGACAGGTTGTTCGGTGCGACGAGGAATCGATGTTGATAGCCGTTTCGGTTCACCAGAGATTCGCCTTCATAGTTATGGCCGTTTTCCGGTAAGCCGTGGCTCACCCAGCCGACGCCGACGTCATACGCACCGTAGAGCGTGATGCCGTGCCAGGTCAGCGTGCAATCGGTCGTGGCGAACTCGTGCCCGCTCGCGCAGGCGTCAGGGGCCTTCCGCTGCATCTGAATGTCGACCGTGGCGTCCTGGCCAACCGCCAAGCTGATTCCCGTGCGCGTTTCNNAGGCAGGCCGGACGCCTGATAGTGCCCCCCGCCGTCGGTTGCGATCATGCGCGTTGCACCTGTGTCGACGTTCTTGATTGTTACCGCGACATCGCGAAGGGCTGCGCCGGTTTGGTCCGTCACCACGCCGGAAACGCTCCCTCCCGTTTGGGCCCACGCCGGGAACGCCCCCATCGCAAGCCACAAAAGCAGCAAGAAGGGTTGGGCCCGCCGCAGTGAGGCAGCCGTTGGAATGTAGCCGGCGCGCGCCAAAATTTTCCATCGCCTCCCGTACCGGATGAGGATCTGCGAGCGGTCAGAGCGTTTCACCATGGGTCACCTTTCCTGAGAATCCATCCATCTGATCTATCTCCTCACTCTCTCGCCCTCCCGCATGGGGCTCACGGGCATTTTGAATGAGGCAATCACCCACCTCTCAGTAGCAATTCTGGTGAGTCAATGCGGGGACGCCGTTATTGTGAGTCCGCCATTGAATGTCATACCGAAACTCCCGTTCCAGTCGCGGAGTGGTCGTCAGCAGACAAACACCAAATGCTGCCATGAATACGGAAAACGCCGCGCATCATACCCTCCAAAGTTGTAATCGAGACAAGAATCGAAAGTGTACACGAAATATGGTTACAGTGCCTATAGGTATACAGATATAGTCAGTTCGTTTCAGATGGCTTGGATTCGGTCGCCCGCCAAGTATCGTATTGACCCCGTCCGGCGCGAACGGTACGATTTCGTTCCGATGCCGAGTAAAAACAAATCCGCGCGCAAGGATAAAGAGTTACTGCAACTGCGCGACGCAGCCCTGCAATTGGGGATCAGCTTCCCAACCATCAAGCAGTGGATCTACAAGAAGAAGATTCGCAGTCTTCAGACCGCCGGAGGGCACCACCGCATCCCACAGAGCGAACTGGACAGGCTCCTGTTCCGAACGCGAGGCCGTACCGAGCGCGACCGCAAGGATGTCATTCGCCGCGTGAGTGGACGGAACCAGTTAGTGGGACGAATCGACTCAGTTCGCATCAGCGGTCTGATGGCAGAGATAACAATTTCGATTGGTGGCCAACAAATTACGTCGATTATCACGTCGCGTTCTGCGAGGGAAATGCAGCTAAAGGCGGGCCAGACCGCCGCCGCTCTCATCAAGGCTACCGAAGTAATGATTCTGCGAATTTGAACTGAGCGGAAAAGGAATCGAGAACCACAGGAATCGACCCGAAATGCACGCGAAATTCGCTCTTCGCCTTAGCTGCGCGTTTTCATCTCCGCCATGGTTCGTTTCAAATCGTTGGCTTCGGTCGAATTGGGCTTGAGATGTTCCAATTGCCTTTGCGCGAGCGCGGCCTCACCGTTCATCGCGTAGGCCAGCCCAAGGTGGTAATTGTAGAGCGCGCTCGCCGGATCTTTCTGCAAGGCTTCCTTAAAGAGGTTGATCGCCGAGGTGTAGATGTGTTTGTGGTAGAAAGCCCACCCCAGCGTGTCAGCCGAGCTCGGGTTCTCGGGAAGCAGGCGGTGCGCGGTCTGCGCCATCTGGAACGCCACGTCCACATTGCCGCCCTCCTGGAGCATTACATAGGCCATGTTGTTCGACGCCACCGGGTTCTCCGGCTGTGCGGCTAGAACCTTCTGGTACATCTGTCTGGCCTGTTCCCAATCGCTTTTGTTCTCGTAGATGGCGCCGGCGAGCAAATAGAAGCCGACCTCTTTCGGACTCGTTTGCACGGCCTCCAGATAGGTTTGCAACGCGGTGTCAGGCGCGCCCCGCTCGTTTTGGAGTAAGCCCAGGTTCAAATAGGCCGCCATATTGCTCTGATTGAGTTTGATGGCCTGCTGAAACTCTGCTTCCGCCCCGGTAAAGTCCTTCGTTTGTTTCTCCAGCAGCAACCCTAGCATGACGTGAAAATCCGAGTTGTTGGGATACTTGGCCACCTGCGCCTTGATTGTCGAGATGGCTTTCTCGGGCTGTTTTTGCGCGATATCCACGTTCAGTACGCCACCCAGGGCATCGCCGGAGTTTGGATCCAGATCCAGCGCCTGCTGGTAGGCTTTCTGCGCGTCGCCCGGCCGGTTCTCCGCCATCCTTATGTTTCCCAATTGCACGTAAGCGGCGGGATTGTTGGGTTCTTTTTCGAGCGACGTCCTGATGTATTGGTCGGCCGCCGTATATTGCTTGCGCTCCAGTTCGGCAATGGCGCGCATCAGATACCCGTCGGGAGCGGCTGGCGCCAAAGCGATAATCTGGTCAGCCTCCTGCGAGAGTGCCGCCACGTCCTTATTGTGGATTGCGGCGACGGCCAGTGCCCGATGCGCCTCCACGATATCGGGCCGCAATCGAACCGTTTCCCGCCATTCGGTTTCCGCGCGGCTGGCCTTGCCAAGCTCGTCGAAGGCCAGACCCAGTTGATAATGCGCTACGGCATTTTGCGGATCGGTCTTGAGCACCCCTTGCAGTGTGTTCATGGCGTCGCTGGCTTTGCCGCTGCGAATCTCGATCTCGCCCTTGTACACCTGAGCGTCGGTGTTGGTGGGATCAGCCTTGACTAATTCCTCGGTCAGCCTGCGCGCGTCCTCCAGATGATCCCGCAAAATCAGCAACTGGATGTAATTTCCCTTGACCACCGGGTCCTTGGGGTGATCGCGGTACAGCGACGCGTACTCGGCCTCCGCCTTGTCGTACTGACTGGTGTGCCAGAAGAAGTCGCCGAGCAGGCGATAGCCACTGGAACTTCTTGGGAAATACTTCTTTGAATCGCGCAGGAAGCTTTCCGCCTCCGCCCGCTTGTTCTCTGACAAATACAGAGAGGCCAGCGCAACCCTGGGGTTTGGATCGTCCGGCGCAAGTTGAATGCCTCGCTGAAAGGCCTGTTCGGCCTCGGGGAAGCGTCCGCGCAGCTGGTAGAAGCTTCCCAGCGCAAGCGGGATTGCCGGGGATTTCGGCTCGAGTTCGGCGGCTTTCTTCATGTTCGCTTCGGCCTCGTCCCACTGTTGCGTGCTGGTCTGAACCACACCCAGACTCAGGTAGGCGTCGGAGCGCTTGGGATCCAGTTGCAGCACTTTGTGCAGAGCGGCAATAGCCGCGCCCTTATCCTTCGTTCCGCTGTTGTAGTAGTCGGCGAGAGCGAGATAAACATCGGGATTGTTGGGCTCCTTTTGCACCAGCAGATCGAGTTGTTCCTTGGCGTCGGGGTACTGATGCCCGAAGATCATCAATTTCGCCTTTTCCAGGCGCGCGTCATAGTTGTGGGGATCAAGCGTGATGGTAGTCGTAAGCTGCTGGTACGCATCTTGCCATTGCCCGAGCTTGAGTTGGGTCAGCGCCAACTTATAGTGAGCGTCCGCAAAACGCGGGTCCAAATGCAGCGCGTTCTGAAACTGGATGGCAGCTTCCCGGTATTGTTCTTTTTCGTAATAGCGCTGGCCGCTTTCCAGATACTTCTGTTTGGCTTTTTGGGGATTCGAACATCCCGTCAGTAGCGCACCCAGCAGGCAAATCCCAACCACCACATAACAAAACCGCAGTTCTGTACGATTCCGCATTTTTCCGATACCTCAGGTCCCAAGCCCCGTCTTGTCAACTTCTTGCCGCATAAAAGGTTATTCGTTCTGTCCGATCTTGCGAAACATTACTGCCGATATTATCGCAGACCCCATGTGCACGGTTGGTCACTGTTTCCCCGAAGCCTGTACAAGCGCTTTGGTAATCTGCCCTCAATCAGCCGGCTGTGGCACATTTCTTGATGGCTATGTCCCATTTCCCCCAAACCGACGCCCATCGGCGTGCGCCCCGAGTACATCTCAATGGATCCGTTGCGGCCGCGATTCATGCCGAAAGCGGCCAGCGTGCGCGCGCTAAACTTCAATCGCTTTCCGTCACCGGCGGCTTGCTCCGTATCCAGTCTGAGCTTTCTGCAGGCGACTTCATCGAGATCGCCTTCCACACCCGGGCCGGTCCCATCCATGGCATGGCGGAGATGCTCCCTGCCACGCGAAAGTTTGAGAGCGCGTGCCTGCAGCCGTTCCGCTTCATAGCTCTCGGAGACGACGATCACCGAAAACTCCGGATGGCTCTCGATTCCTTGTTCGATCGCCAGTTTCTGGCATCGAGTTCGGATGGTATTCCGGCGTCGAACGGGCTCTGACGCGCTCGCCGCCAGGGCTTGTCGCTATACTGGGGCTCTCGTTCTCTTTGCCATGACCCCGGTGTCGAGCCCGATAATTACGCACTCCGCCGAGGAGACGATCGCCTTTGGCCGCGCGCTCGCTGCGGAGCTTTGTCCTCCACTCGTGGTGCTCCTGTGCGGTGACCTCGGCGCCGGCAAGACCACCTTGGTCAAGGGGATTGCCGAAGGTTTTCAGGCTGCCTCTCGGGACCAGGTTACCAGCCCGACTTTCACCCTGGTTCACGAGTATCGTTCCCCTCGCGCCGTCCTCTACCACATCGACCTTTACCGCATCGATACCGAGCGTGAACTCGAAACCCTTGGCCTCGATGATTTGCTCGCTCCCAACAGCATCTTACTGATAGAGTGGGGAGAGAAGTTCCCGCGTTTGCGACGTGATCGGGACATGGAAATTACGCTGGAGCGGGTAAAGGACGAACTGGGGGAATCCAAGCGCAGAATCCGGCGGACCACCCGTTGAATCCCAGGATTCAGCGGGGCTGGCATACTCAAGAAGTCAAGAAATAGCGAAACCCGTTTGCGGAGGATGGACCGCCAGACAGCAGACTGCCAACAACGCCTCGGCCCATCCAATCAACTGAACCCGGAGCCACAATCAACTTGAAACCAGGTTATTCCTCACTTGTAGGCATACTGACCGTACTGATTTTGTCGTTTGCGACTCTTTGCGCAGGTCAAAGCGCAGCCCAGGCGCAAGCATCGGACCCTGCCCAATCCGCCACACAACGGTCCGCGACCAATCCTCCGAAGCCGGACAAGCCCGGAGACCAACCGTCTGCGCAGAGCAATTCTCAAGATCACAACAGCCCGGTTCAGGAAGATTCGGAGAAGAAAAAGAACGACCGGATGTTTTACGTGATGCCGAACTATTTGACCGTCGACGGGCAATCGCAAGTAGCGCCGGTCTCCTGGAAAGACAAGTTCTCCATGGCGGCCAAAGGCTCCTTCGACCCATATGAATTCACGATAATCGGCATTGTGGCGGGCATACGCCAGGCGCAAAATTCCGATGTGGCGTTTGGACAGGGAGCAAAGGGATATGCGAAGCGATATGGTGCGGCTTTCGCCGATCAGGTGGATGGCAACATCATGGTGGGCGGCGTTTACCCCACGATCCTGAAAATAGATCCGCGCTATTTTCGATCGGGCAGCGGCTCGTTCGGGCACCGCTTTGGCTATGCCATCAGCCGCGTATTCGTCGCCCGAAGGGATTCGGGCGCGCACATGTTCAACATTCCCGAATTTGCGGGCAACGCAACGGCGATTGCTATTTCCAATGTCTATTATCCCGCCGCTGATCGGAACTTCTATGACAATCTCAACGATTGGGGAGTGCAGATGGGCCTCGACGCCTTCGGCAACGAGTTGAAGGAGTTTTGGCCCGACGTGCACAACTACTTGCAGAGGAGACACGCCCGCCACCTGCAGAAGGCAAACGATTGACCGTTTCCGGTCCAAGAATTCACTATGTGTCTCCCGCCGTGAGGTGCATCCAAATCTCGCTTTCAACAATCCAAGGTTTAGAGTTAGCAAGAAATGATTGAACAGCAGAGCAGAAGAGGCCCAAAAGGGAAAATACGGATGTGGGGGAAGATTTNNAGCGCTGGCGGGGACGTTGGGAACTACGTCGGTTCAGGCCCAGGGACCAACGAGCGCGCGGGATCGATCCCATGATGGAACGTCCGCGTGGGGTCTGGACGATGTCTCGCTACGTACCGAAGACCCTCAGCAAGCGAGCACAGCAGCGGATGAAAAATCCTCGCTGCCAGACGCACCTACGCCCCCCACCAACCCCCCAGATTCCAGTAACCCCAACGACCAGTTTGGTAAACAACCAAAAAGAATTCTGGGGATCATCCCAAANNACCCAGGATACGTTCGACTACTCCGATTTCATTTTCGTGGGAGGGCTCGCGGGAATTTCGATGGCCGGCAAATCGCAGCCGTCCTTTGGGCAGGGTGGCGCCGGCTACGGCCGATACTACTGGCACCTCTTTGTCGATGGCGCCATAGAGAACTACATGACAGAGGCAATTGTGCCAGCGGCGACGAAAGAAGACCCAAGATACTACACCCTCGGCAAAGGCGGATTCGTCAAGCGGACCGGCTATGCAGTAAGTCGGCTGTTCATCACCAGGACGAATGCAGGGAACAAAACCTTCAATCTATCGGAGATCGTGGGCGCAGGAGCGGCTGCGGGCATCGGAAATGTCTATTACCCGGCAGAATCGAACCCCTTTGTGAAAACCTACCAAAGCTGGGGACCGCAGGTCGGCCTCGACGGCGTGTTCAACGTACTAAAAGAGTTCTGGCCCGACATCGATCAGGCCGTATTTCGCGGAAAATATTAGTTCCCTGATTCCCGCAACCCATCCATGCAGTCAAGTTCGGCAACCGCGCGGCGGAGTCGCCTGCTCATCTTCAAGCATCGAACAAAGGTGCCACAAAATCTCGAGGCCACCGTCAGAAAAGTTACCGCCGCCGATCTCGCAGTTGGTCTCATCTGCGCCGACCGCGATGGCAATCGCATTCGCATCGATTCTTTGGATCACGGCGCGGCCAAGCTTTCCTACCACTTTCTCAACGATGAACTGCGCGTGCAGGAAGGAATTCAGGAGCCTTCAATCCAGCGGTTTCTCTCCGAAGGTTGGTACGTCTCCGCGAGCCGCGGCGCTCTATAGACTTTTCCCGGATGCCATGCGCGCCAGCACCAACGCGGTCACGTCGTTGTGCGTGGGAGCGGTCCGCGTGAAGTTCTGAATCGCCTGCAGCATATCCATGCACAGACCATGAGCGCTCAGCGCGCCCGCGCGCTCGAAGGCCCTCATCGTCCGGTCGAGCCCAAATTCCTCGCCAGCGTATTCCGTTTCCACGATTCCGCGCGACACCGCTAACAGCGCGGCCCCCGGCGCCAACGCGCACGTCGCGGCGCTCTGCGGCGCGTGGGTAAACAGACCCAGCGGTAATCCGGTCGCCTCCAGCGTTGCAATTCCCCCGTGGTCGCGCACCAGGGCCGGTGTGTGGCCCGCGCTGGCATAGCACACCGTGCCCAGATCTTCGTTGTAGCAACCAATGAACGCTGGGCAATTCCGCACTCCGCCCTCGAGAATGGTCCTGTTCATCTCGCCGCAGAGCTTCATCATCGCGGTTGCTTCGTTGAAGTCCTCTCGGCCAAAAAGCCTGGGCCCCAGAGTCCGAAACGTGCTTTGCGCCGCAAACAGAGTCTGGCGAATTTCGTCGTACCGCCCAGCCACGTCGAGCAGCGTAAAGAGCACCCGCGATGGCCCAACCCGCAGGAATTCGTAAAAATCCCCGCCCATGCGGCGGTCATAGTACAAGGCCGCGATCTCAGCATCGCGTAGCACAGGCACCGCGCAGCGGAGCGGTTCGTTTGCCACCGCGGCTCCTGTTTCCTGCCGAAAAAGCGTGCGCCAGAAGCCTGTTGCGGCCAGTAGTGGTCCACCCGGTACTGCAACACTTGGCGTCATAAGCCTGCTCTCCGCACACAGATGCCAAACGCATTAGCGGGAAAGGAAAGCTCAGTCTGAAGCAAGCGAAAAAAGGAGATTTGCATCAGTTAGCTAAATCGGCAGATCCGCCGCGATGGTTTAGTGGAGTGTGTGAGCATTCTAATCCTCGAGAGCCGACCAGACCATTAGAGAGGTACACGGTGGACCCGCGCTGATTCCAGTCCACCGATCCCAGATCCCAAAGCCAACGCGCAAGGCCTAAAATCCCATGATGTTGTAGCCGCAATCCACGTAGATCGTCTCGCCCGTGATTCCCGAGCTCGCGTCCGACGCCAGAAACACGCCCGCGCTACCTACTTCACTGACCTCCACATTGCGTTGCAGGGGCGCACGCTCGGCGTGCCCTTTCAGCATGTCACCCAGTCCCGAGATGCCGCGCGCGGCCAGCGTCTTGATCGGCCCGGCCGAAATTGCGTTCACGCGGATTTTCTTGCGGCCCAGGTCGTAGGCCAGGTAGCGCACCGTGCATTCCAGAGCGGCTTTCGCCACCCCCATGACGTTGTAATTGGGCACAACTTTTTCCGCGCCGTAGTAGGTCATGGTGATAATGCTACCGCCGTCTTCCATCAGCGGAGCCGCGGCCCGCGCCACCGCGATCAGCGAATACACGCTCACGTCGTGCGCGATGCGGAAACCTTCGCGCGTTGTGTTCACGAAATCGCCCTTCAATTCCTCCGGAGGGGCGAACGCCACGCTGTGCACCACCGTGTGCAGCTTTCCGTAGCGCGCTTTGAGCTTTTCAAAGAGCTGCGCGATCTGCTCATCCTTTGAAACGTCGCACATGAATGCTTCCGCGCCCGGCAGCGAGAGGATCAGATCCCTCGCTTCCTGCTCCATGCGCTCGTTCTGATAGGTAATGGCCATATTCGAGCCGGCCGCGTGCAGTCCCTGCGCGATCGCCCAAGCAATCGATCGCTTATTGGCGACTCCAAAAACTGCCGCGGTCTTGCCCTTAAGATCCTCAAACATGCCGAGCGCTCCTCACCGGGAAACGTAAAGGATATAACAGCCCCGAGAATCGTGATGATCGAATTCTCGGAGGATCGGCGGTTGGCCTTAAGTGCCCGACAATCCGGCATTCGGTCACGCGATGTCGTTTACCAAACCAACAAGCTCTGGAGTATTCTGGCAAAATCAGAAGCTCAGGGGTCGACCATGTGCAGGAATATCAAAACGCTTTTCAACTTCGATCCGCCCGTTACCGAGGACGAGGTTCGGGCGGCTTCGCTGCAGTTCGTGAGGAAGATCAGCGGATTTACAAAGCCGTCTAAGGCGAACGAGGCCGCGTTTCTGGCAGCGGTCGATGAGATTGCCGAAGTTGCATCGCGTCTTCTTGGCGCGCTCGAAACCACTGCGCCGCCAAAGAACCGCGACGACGAGGCCGCGAAGTCCAAAGCGCGAGCAGCGGAACGATTCGGCACCTGAGCCGAGAGTCAGCGAGTGGGCTACAGGATCCGTGGAACGAAAGCGGGCGCTCGGCGCGCCGCCATCAACAAAGTTCGTACAATTCGCGTGGCAGCTTTTCTTCGGCGCGAATGCCAGTCGACCTTTACTTCAATCCCTTTACCACGTAGGCCTCCGACAGGACGCGCACGTAGATGTAGGCATACGAGTTTCCATCGGAGGACAAGCGGGGCGTGCCCACGGACGTGATCCCGGCGCCGAAGTCCTGGCCGAAGGTCTTCCACGGCTCGACTTTCCCGGTCTTGATGTTGAGGCGAGAGACGGCCACGGGCCCCGGCCGATTGCTTCGGTTGGGAATCACATAGAGCGATGACCCGTCCTGCGTCCAGCCGATCGGGAATGTCTTCGCGTCGAGCGCTGGGATGGGATGGAATTGGCTGTCTTCGAGCGACCACAGGCCGCGTTGTCCGGTCGGCTGACGGACAGCGATGCTCTTGCCATCGGGAGAAACCACATTGCCCGCAATGCCCTCGGGAGTAACGGGCTTGGAATCGCCGCTGCTCAGGTCGATCAGATAATCGCGTCTGGCATGACCGGCCTCGATTCCCGCGGCAATCAAATGCTTCCCATCCGGCAGGAAGCGAACGGTCTGATAACTGACTGCATCGTGAGTCAGGGTTTTCGATTCGCCCGCGCCGGTCGGCACCAGAACCAAATTGCCGCCTTTCGCTGGCTTGGTGATCGCCCATTTGCCATCGGGAGAGATGGCCTCGGCAACGCCTTCGCCAATTCTCGCTGGAGGCGAACCATCGGTGTCGCGCAGGAACACGGTGTAATTCGGGCCTCCGCCATTGCCTTCTTCTTCGAAGAGAATCTTCTTGCCATCGGGGCTGATGTCGCGCAACTCCGACCATCCAAACCAGCCGAGTTCGCGTTCTTCTTTTGCGTCCGGCCCCTTGCCGCGAATATCGAGCCGCTCGCGGTTGACCACGGCCAACACGGTTCCGTTGCGCATATCCTCGAGCCACATGCTGCCGGGCACATTCGTGAGGTTCCGGAGTTTTCCGGACAGGTTGACCGCGCGGGGATTGGCGAGGTTGCCGGTGTTGGTCGACGTAAACCAAATCTCATCGCCCGAGGGCGACCAGAGAATACCTTGCAGGGAGGTCCAGCCGGAGGAGAGCTTTTTTTCCTGGCCGCTGCCATCGGCGGCAATCACGGCGAGCGTACCCTCGTCGTCGCCTCCGGTGTTTTCATGGTCGGCAAAGNNTGGGATGGCTCATCCAATTGATGGTGTCGATGAGAACCTTACCTGCGGGATATTCCAGGCGCCAATGGCTGTTCTCCGGAACGTAGCGAACCACGGCCAAGTTGTCGCCATTGGCGGACCAATCGGCGTCCTGCACGTTCTCCAGCACTTCGCGCGGCGTTCC
>PLHN01000453.1 GCA_003139975.1 Acidobacteriaceae bacterium | reverse complement strand
GAGTCATGTTGTAGTCACGCACCCGGGCAAGTAGCGGGTTCCAGTTCGTCGATCAAGAGTGTACGCGACTTCCGGGCGGAATGCGTGTTTGGAGCAAGGAGACCGGGGTGGGCGGAATGGGTTCTGAGAAAGAGAACTTCCGTTCTCTTGTAGCGCGCGGAACAGGTGAAGTGATGCTTCACATCCGTACCGGACTGTTCATCGACAGATTTATTAACAGCCGTATTATCTGCTACTTGTAGTCCATTTATGAAGTGACACACAGTGGAAGAGAACTTGCACACTGGGGGGTGGGGCGGATCAGGTCTGTGGCAGCCGCCGGGGGCGAGGCTCTTGGCAGGGGAGGGCGGTTTCTGTGAAAAAGATAGTTAAAGTTCTGGTGGTGGTGGGAATCGCTGCGTCGCTGACCAGCTTCGCGGCCGGACAGGGATTTCCGTTTAACATGGTCAAAATTCCGAATTCCAATCCCAATGTTCCGACGGCGATCAACAATGCCGGGCAGGTGCTGGTCAACGCGGGTACGGCAAATGCCTTGAACATCTCGCTGTGGAACCGCTTGGGCGGAGCGAAGAGTCTGGGCCTGACGGGCGCCGACAACGTTGGGGTGGCACTGGACGATGCCAACGATGTGGCGGGAGCGGGCGAGCCGAACGGCTCCGGCGAGGTGCAGGCTTTCCTGTGGCAGCCGGGCGGCAATACCACGTGGTTAGGTACGCTCGGAGGTGCTGCGAGCGCGGCCAGCGGTGTGAACACGGGGCGCGAACTGGTTGGGACTTCTTTCACGGCTGCGGGCCTGCAGCATGCGTTCTTATGGACATTGACTTCAGGAATGCAGGATCTGACGCCCAACCTGACCAGCCCGGGCGGCGCAACCGCGACGGCGATCAATACCGCAGGCGAAGTGGTTGGCTACTACTATCCAAACGGAGCCTCCAATGTGGTCGGCTTCACATGGACGCAGGCGAATGGCCTGCAGAGTTTCGGAGCGCCGGGGACGTTGCCATACGCCATCAACGAGACGGGCACGATTGTTGGCCAGGAGCTGACGGCCAGTGGGTACCGGCACGCATTCTCCTATACGCAGGCGGGAGGAATTGTCGATCTCGGCACGCTGGGCGGCAGCATGGCCACTGCCCTGGCCATCAATAACAAGGGATGGATTGTTGGCACCTCACTGACGAACGACAAAAGCGGAATTCTGCATGGTTTTCTCTGGACTCCGTCAGGAGGCCTGCAGGACCTGACAGCCCTGTCGAAGCTGTCGAGTGGGAAACAGCCGTATTCGCTTGGGGTCAACGACTATGGCGACATCGCTCTATCGACCAAAAACGGGCTGGTTGTGCTGGTGCCAAATGTCACAGTGACAGCGACTCCTTCGGCGAACCCGACGAAGGCGGGACAAACCTTTACGATTACCGCAAAATTGACCTCGATCGCGGGGCCTCCGCCGGATGGAGAGACAGTGCAATGTGAATTAGGCGGCGTGGTGCAAGGGTCGGGAACGCTGAAGAATGGCATGGCCCAGTGCACGGTGCTGGGAACCGGCGCCGGCTCGCATAAGGTGTCGATCATTTACGGCGGCGACGCTTACTATCTGCCCTTTCGCAACGTCGTGTTCACGCAAGTGGTGAACTAGCACACAGGAGAAGCCTCCGCTGTGCTCAGGGGGCGCAGCGGAGGCTTCGCTTGTGATCGCTCTCACATTGGCCTGTAGCCGGTCTCTGGTATCCTAAACGGGCTATGGGCATGACCGAGATTCTGCGAAAAGTGTTCCTGGTCGATCTGATCCAGGGACTGGGCGTGACCTTCCGGTATCAACACCCCAGGGAAATCTACACCGAACAGTATCCGCTGGAACGGCCGCAGGTGGCGGAACGTTACCGTGGCGCGCCGCGCCTGAATGTCAATCCCGATACCAACGAGAGTCTCTGCATCTCCTGCGATTTGTGCGCGCTGGCTTGTCCCGAAAACTTGATCGTGGTGACCAGCGAACGCAACGAAAAAACCCGCCGCAAGGAACTTACCAACTTCACCTACGACCTGAGCCGCTGCATNNTTCTGCGGGCTGTGCGAAGATGCGTGTCCGACGGATGCGCTGGAACTGACGCAGGACTTCGAACTGGCGAGCTACACGCGCGAAGGCATGATCTGGGACCGCGAAGCGCTGGAAAAAGGTCCACTGCCAACGGTATACAGGAAGTAGCACGGGCGCGTTCCGCCCAGGTTAGCGCCCTCAATCATCCCAGCGAACTCATCACCTCGACTACCCGGCTCGAACCTGGAGCACCTGGCTAGGAAACAACAAAAAGCAAATTCAAATGCAGCGGGCGCGGGTGCCCGCTCCACACCTCTACCCCGGCGGCAGCGGCAGGCCTTCTATATTCCATGCGATGCGATAGACGGCGCCGTTGGTGGCGAGGATGGCGGATTTGCCGGGTGCGAAGGCGAGTCCTACCAGGCCGTGGCCGGCGACCTCCAGCGAGGCCTTGCCCTGCGGCGTGATCTTCACGATGCCGCGTTTGCCGGTGAGCGACGCGGCGACGTAGAGATTTCCCTCCACATCGAAGGCCAAGCCCTGCGGGCGTCCCAAGCCGCGATAGAAAACCGAAACGCTTCCGTGCGGGTCAACTTTGTAGACGGAATCGAAACTGGACGTGGTCGGGCCGGTAACGAACAGATCCCCCTGCGGGCCGATGGCCATGTGATACGCGGAGACGCTGGGCTCGAGCGTGGCGAACACGAAGATCTGGCGGTCGCGGGCGATCTTGAAAATAGTGCCGCTGCGATCGCCGACGTAGAGATTTTCGTCGCGGTCAAAGGCGATGCCGGTGACAACACCCATGCCTTCGGCGTAAGGGGACACCGCTCCATTGGGCGAAACCTGGTACACGGCCTCGTCATTCCGGGAAGACACGTACATTTTGCCCTCGCGGTCGAAGGCAATTGCCGTGGCGTTCATCATGTCGTTGAGGAACGGGGTGATCTGGTAGCTTGTGTCGATCTTGAAAATGGAGACGGGGACCTTCTGGCCGCGCGAACCGGAGAACGTCACGAAGAGATTGCCTTCGGCGTCGAGCGCCGGATTGGTGACGGGATGGAGATTGTCGGCAATAGGAACCGCAACATTTATGGTATGAGCATTGCTCACCTCGCCGTTGGTTCCGACGACGATCGGTCCGGAGCCCGCGCCTTCGGGCACGCGCGCCACGACAAAGTCATCGGAGCTGATAACAACGGAGCCTTCGACGTCTCCAAAGCGCACGCTGGGACGACGAAGTTCGGGCGGACGGAGACTCTTTCCCATGATGCGGATTTCGCCTCCGGGCAAGGCGCAAGCCGGCGCGATCGCATCGATGTGGGGCTTGCCGTTGGCCGTTCTCTTGCCTAACAATTTGTCAGAAATACTCATGAGTGATTTTCCCGGCAGAAATCAAACTACCCTATTAGAAGTCGAAAGTGGAGCAAGAGATGCAGGATTGCAAGCGCATAAAGCCCCGCGCCCAGATCATCCACCACGATGCCGGTGCCTTCGGGCAGCCGCTCCAGCCGCCGGATGGGAAACGGCTTCAAAATATCGAAGACACGGAAAAGTATAAGGCCCGCGAGAAACGTTTTCCAAGCGAGTGGGACGGCGATGAGCGCGACAAGCTGGCCGGCGACTTCATCGATGACGACGAATTGGGGATCGTGGCGGCCGCTTTCGCGCTCGACGAT
>PLHN01000391.1 GCA_003139975.1 Acidobacteriaceae bacterium | reverse complement strand
GGCACCTGGCATCCGCCGCCCAGTTTATTGAGCAGCGCACGTTCGCAGGTCGTCGTCGCGCGCGCCGCCGCGTCGTCAAGAAATGTCAGACGTTGCCCTGTCGCCGCATCGCCGCGGCGGATCTCAATCCCCAACGCCCCTTGCCCCGCGGCCGGCGTCATGATCTCGGCCGGGATCACCTGCCGCACCAGTTGCGTTTTGCCCAGCCGGTTCAATCCCGCAGCCGCCAGAATGATGGCGTCGTATGCGCCCGCTTCTAATTTGCGCAGGCGCGTGTCGACATNNAGGCTGCTGGTGCCGACGTTCGCCTGCTGCGGCAGTTTCTCGATGCTCGCAAACTTGACTGAGCAGAAAACGTCGCGTGGATTCTCGCGCGTGGTAATGGCGGCAATCTCGAAATCGGAAGCAAGCTCGGTAGGCAGGTCTTTCAGGCTGTGCACGGCGAGGTCGACGCGATTTTCCACCAGCGCCTCTTCAATTTCTTTCGTAAACATGCCCTTCGTGCCGACTTTGGCCAAAGCGACATCGGTGATCTTGTCGCCGGTCGTCTTGATGATCTCGAGTTCCACCGTGTGCCCCTGCGACCGCAGCAGATCCGAAATGTGATGGGCTTGCCAGAGGGCAAGTTGTGAGCCACGGGAACCAATGCGCAGGCGGGCCATCAGTTCTGCGCTCCAGGGCGAGTATTGGCCTGGCTTGCCGTTACTGTCTTTTCTCGGCCTTGAGGATTCTGATCTGGTGTCTGATCGTGAAGATTAAAGAGCCGCCGTACCAGCTCGACGACGGTTGTCGATTCCGGATCGCGGGCCGCTGTTTTCAGCGTCGTAATCGGTGTGTGCATGATCTTGTTAATAATCCCCCGCGTCAGTGCCTCGACCGCCATTTCCTGATCCGTCGTCATGGGACCGAAACGGCCTCGCACGCGGTCAATCTCGGCCGTGCGAATCGTCTCCAGATGGTCCTGCAGGCTGACGATGGTCGGCACCACATCGAGCGTCTGCAGGCGGGCATGGAACTTCTCCACTTCACCCTTGACGATGGCCTCCGCCTTTTCGGCTTCCTTCTTGCGGTCGGAAACGTGCGAACTGACTGCCTGCTGCAGGTCGTCGATATCGTACACGAAGATGCCGTCCAGTTTGTTCATCTCCGGATCGACGTCGCGCGGCACCGCGATATCGATAAAGAACATGGGCTTGTTTCGCCGGCGCGCAAGAAACTTTTCGCCGTGTTCGCGCTTGAAGACGAAGTGCGGCGCTCCCGTCGAACTGATCACGATGTCGGCGCGCTCGCAAGTGTCGTAAAGTCGGCTGAACTCGATCGCCTGCCCGTCGAACTTTTGTGCCAGCCGGATGGCTCGGTCGTAGGTCCGGTTAGCGACGAAGATCGATGCGGCTCCGTGCGCCAGCAGATGGCGCGCCGCCAGTTCGCTCATCTTCCCCGCCCCAACCAGATACACGCACTTTCCGTTCAGGCTGCCAAAGATCCTCTCCGCCAGTTCCACCGCCACCGACGCGATCGAAACCGAGGACGACCCGACCGCCGTCTCATTGCGAACCCGCTTGGCAACCGCAAAAGCCCGCGTGAGCAACTGATCCAGTTGCGCTCGCACCGCGCCCACGGCTCGCGCCGTCGCGTAAGCTTCCTTCACCTGCCCGAGAATCTGCGGCTCACCCACTACCATCGAGTCGAGGCTCGAAGCCACACGGAAAATGTGTCGCACCGCCTCGTCTTCCTTGAATTCGTAGAGATGGCTCTCAAACTGGCTGGGATCGACCTCAAAATAGTCGCGCAGAAATTCCCGCAAATCGCCTGCGCCGTTTTTCATGTTGGCGATGAATTCTACCCGGTTGCACGTGGAAACAATCATCCCCTCGGCGACCGCAGGATGCTCCGCCAGCCTCTTGCAAGCTTCCGGCAGCCGCGACTCCGGGATCGCCAGCCGCTCCCGCACTTCAACCGGCGCCGTCTTGTGGTTCACGCCAATGAGCTGGAATCTCATGATGCGATAAACCTGTGCATGCCGCTGAAGTAGTTTGCGATCCAGGCCACAATCGCCGCCACGAACGCCACGCTGGCCAGCATGGCCGCCCGCCGCCCGCGCCATCCGGCGTTCAGCCGCGTGAATACCATGAGCAGGTACACGACCCACATCAGAATCGAAAGCAGAATCTTGGGATCGAAAAAATCAACCCGTCCATAGGCGGACTCTGCCACCACCGACCCCGCAATGAGCCCCAGCGTCATGAATGGAAAACCCAGCATGAGCGAACGGTAGCCGATGTCATCAATCACTTGCAGCGCCGGCAGGCGTGAGAACATCCCGCTTGCGCTTTTCGATTTGAGCGCCCGCTCCTGGAGCAGATAGAGGATGCTCGCCCCAAAACTCAAAAACAGCGCGGCATAACCTGTAAAAATCATCAGGATGTGCAGCGCCAACCATCCGCGCCGCACCGCAAGCGAAGCGAATACGAGCGGCTGCTGGCCCGTTGCCGCAACGAATGTCAGGAGAAAAACCAGCGGAAAAATGACGATACCCGGGGTCGTGGTCTTATAAACCATGTAGGCGATCATGAACACGACCATGATCAGAAAAGCGAGCAAAGATTCCGAGTTATGTACCGACGCCGAGGCCAACTGCCCGGTCGCGACGACCGCTTCGGTCAGCGAGACCAGGTGAAATACCATGCCCAGATAAGCGGCATGCAGTGCAATCTTGCTCAGGATTTCCGTCGTGCGGGTCAGCGCCACCAGGGCATACAGCAAGCCTACCCCGTAAAAGACCAGCGCTACACGAAGCCAAATTAGCGTCATAACTGTTAGGTATTTGTCCGAACCGGCGGATACTGGCCCACCCCCGCCTCAGCAATTATAGTTTGCCGGGCGCACCCGTCACGGGAGAACAGGCGCTGTCACAGGTACGTGTGATCTACGTCACATTGAACGTCACGCGACTCCCAACGAGGCCAGCGACTCTTCGAGAAAGGTGGCATCGACCTGTAATTCACGGCCTTCCGCTTGCATGTCTGATGCTTCGTCGAAAGCCCGAAACAAGCGCAGCTTTACCGCGGCATACTGCTCGGACTCGCTAAGCGACCGCAAATGCGCTTCGGCCCACGCCAGCACCGCCGTAGTCGGTACAAAAATCCTGACCGGATACGTCAGCTTCCGGTCCGAAGTGACATCAAAAACATATTCGGTTCCCTCCGGATCGACAGCCTGCTTGCCGACAAAATAGTACTGATATGCAAACCCTTGGGAACTCGCGTATGTCTTCAGGCGCCGGACAGTCATAAGGACGAGTCAGAGGCTGCGGAAAACTATATCTTCGCCTCGCGCAAACGTTTCACCGCCGTCTCCGACGTGACGGCCGAATAATACGTTTCCTTAAAGGTATAGGACCGCCCCTTCGCCTCGATGATCGGCAGAATCTCAATATGCCAGTGATAGTCGTCGTCGAGCGTCTCCCAATATCCCAACGCTCCCGAAGGATGCTGGCTGTTCGGCGAAGTATGCAGCACCAAATGAAACGCTTCCGTTACCGTGCGGATGCGCTGCAAGGTATGCCGCAACAAGGCTGCCAGATCGGCCAGGTTCCCGACCTTTGAGGTCGCCGTGCGCTCGTACGCGGCTTCGTGCGTGCGCGGCAGAATCCAGGTCTCATACGGCACCCTCGGAGCATACGGGCAAAGCGCCGCATAGTCCCCCCGCATTTCCAGAATGCGCTGATTCTGGCGTTCCTCCTGCGACATGATGTCGCAGAACACACAGCGCTCCTTGCTGGAAAAATAATCACGCCCCGCCCGCAGTTCATAAAGCACCCGCCGCGGCACGAACG
>PLHN01000532.1:11330-12249 GCA_003139975.1 Acidobacteriaceae bacterium | reverse complement strand
TACATCGTATTCATGGCGGCGAAACTGGAGCCGATGGCCATGATGATCGCGACCACGGTTCCGATGAACTTGATAGGGCCTCCCGACCGGGTCTGCTTTTCGTAGTATTCGGTTTCGAGCGAACCGTCGAGCTTGAGCCGCTGATCGTCGCTCACGCGGTTTTTAAGGGCGTCGGCGGCAATGGGATCGGTCGCGCGCAGGTAAACCGAAGCGTATCCGCCCTGCCGGTCAAAGTCCACCGCGATCTGATTGACGTCTCCCCAGATCTCGGAGTCGTACGCCGTGCCGCCGGAGTCGAATACACCAACCACTTTCCACTGGCCCTTGGCGAAGTCCATCGTGTCGCCGATTTTCGCGCCCGCGAAGCGGTCGTGAATCGACTTGCCCACCACCACTTCGCGCTGGCCGGTTGAAAACCAGCGCCCTTCCACCAATTTCATCCGCGGGTTCCCCTTCGAGTCTTTCTCGTCCATGCGGAGCGCCAAACCGGCGGGCATCAGGCCGCGCACGGAAACATTGACTTCGCCAGTTCCATCCTTGCGCGGCAGAACGGCGACGACCACCCATTCCCCGGATGCGAGCGGCTGTCCCTGGCTATCGGTGGCAATGCCGGGCAGCGTTTTGAGAGTGGGGAACAAGCTCGCGTCGAAGCCTCCGGAGAGCTCGGCCGTTGAGCCTTTGCGCATGACGAGCACATTCAGCGGATCGCCGCTGGTCATGAAGGCCTTGTCGAGACCCGCCAGCAGCGCCATCAGAAATACCGCGGTGGTCACGGTGAGCGCGATGCCGAGCGCGGTCATCACCGTGAGACCCTTGCGCAGTTTGAGATTGCGAACGTTGTAGCTGAGGGGAATCGCCATAGTCTATATTTGCCAGTCTTTTTCAGTTACCCCAGGTAGCGCAAGCCCTCCACGATATC
>PLHN01000532.1:0-11325 GCA_003139975.1 Acidobacteriaceae bacterium | reverse complement strand
GAAAAACATGCCCATACCGGGCGCGTGCGCGAGAACGGAGATGAGGAGAAGCGCGGACAGACAACCGAGCACGCCGCCGGTCAATGCCACGATGACCGACTCACCGAGGTAAAGACGCAAAATGGACCGGCGAGTGAACCCCAGCGTCTTAAGAACGGCAACTTCCCGCGTGCGTTCCCGTATCGACATCGCCATGGTGGTCGCCGACACCAGCAGAGTCGCAAACACCACCGCGAAGCAGATGCTGAGAATGAACGCCTTCACATTGCCCATGCTATTGATGAAGCTGAGCTGGAAAGACTTTTCGGATTCGGTCTTCGTCGGCTGCGGAGAGTTATGGAACATGTCGTCAACGGTTGTGGCCACCTGAGCGACGTTGCCGGGAGTATCGACGAGGATGTCAAACATACCCGCCTCCCCTTTTGCGAAGGCGACGGCTTCCTCAACGTATTTCTGATTGAAGTAAATGGCCGATGTGGGCTGGGGCGCATGGAAGATTCCGCGAATCGTGAGTTCGAGATTGACGGGATAGATCGTTCCATTAACGTGGATGCGGTCGCCAAGTTTCCATCCGAATTTCTTGGCGAGTTGATCGTCAACCACGCAACCGGCGCGGTCGCGCTGCCAGGCGTCGAGTTGGTCGGCGGGGAGCTGAACGTCCGTGAAGATCTTGAAGATTTCGTCCGGATCGGTGCCGAACTGCGCAAAAAAATGTTCGGGCTTATCGTCAATATACAGTCCGCCGAACCAGTTGTTGGGAGCGACGGCGACGACTCCGGGGATGGCGCGAATTTTTTCTCGATAAAACACCGGCATCCACTGCGTAAGGGAGACGCGGTGACGAGTAACCAGCCGCTGCGCTTCCTGGGCAGTGCCCTCGTCGATATAAAAAGATCGCCATACTGTCATCATCATCGTGAGCAGCAACAGCGAAAACGTTATGCTCAGGACGGTGAGGATGCTGCGCCGTCGATTGCG
Source organism: Acidobacteriaceae bacterium (assembly GCA_003139975.1). Lineage (GTDB taxonomy): Bacteria > Acidobacteriota > Terriglobia > Terriglobales > Acidobacteriaceae > Acidiflorens. The sequence continues at coordinate 10,347 of PLHN01000532.1, read as the reverse complement.
AAACGCGCTTTTGGTTACGAAGCGGGTCAATGTCATACCAGCACGAGACTCCCCGGGCCAAAAACCGTCGCGCGAAGAAAACACTCAGACGGAACATCGCGCCCCACGCTAGAGTTGAGGATAGAACAGCCCTCGCCGAACCGACAACTGCGAGACCGGCAGTTTATGAACAAGACGTGAATAAGACGTGCGAATGAAAGAGGCAGCGTGGTTCCTGAAAATCCACGGAAGGTCGAGTCCGGAGTCGATGGCATGGAACGCGCCACCGAGACCATCCGAAGCCTCAGGCCGAATGTCAGCCGCGAACAAGCCATGCGGCAGTTTACGGGCGGCGTTCACGGCCGGCTGGCATCGCTCTTGAAAGGCCCCGCCCGATTGTCGGCGGAACTCCACATCCCGTACCGGCTGTTTCAGGTGACAGTCACGAACAGCGGCCGCGACGAGAACAGAATTTATGCGCTGGATAGCGTGGCTGGCGCGCTCGATTTGTTCGAATTTCGCGAGATCCCGAAAGAGCCTGGCGTACTCGCCGTCACCACGAGAAACGCAGTCCCGAGCCTGCTGGCAGAGGAGCGCGCCCGGGAGCTGATCGTCGACAAAGTGAGGCGCGTCGTTTTTTCGCGCGGCTTCGCCCGGCTCCGGAATTTTCGCCTCGAGGCCGAAGCAGTCCCGGGCGAAATCCATGTGCCGTATTGGATTTGCCTTCACGGAAATGACAAGACGCTGAGAATTGAAGTTCTGGATGCAGTCCGCGGCCGAACGGAGGGCGCGAAGGTTTGCCGGCTAGTGGAAGACTGGCTGCGCTCCACGGCAGAGATCGGGAGTAGATAGTCCGGGCCCAGAAAAGCTGATGTTTGGCCGCTTGCGCAGCACACTGGTTGCAGACGTTTTTCGCTACTTTCGTAACTCCCATCGGTCGGGTTCACGACGCTATCCTATCAATGGCTCTCTGGCTCTCCCCTATGTTTTCAGCCACGGCGATCCAACCAGTGGAGTGGCTTGTCCCGGCGAGGCAACTGCGATGGCAACGATGTTTGACCGATTCGAAATCCAAAGCGAAATCTCGAAGTCGGAAACCTCTTTCATCTACAAAGCGTTAGATTGCAAATCCAACCAGACCGTGGCGCTGAAGACGCAAAGTCTTATGCCGCTAGGCGAGCGGGCCAAGGCCTTCGTACAAACGCTGATCGCCGAAGGCGAGCGCACCCGCGATCTGACCAGCCAGAACATTGTCGTGCTCTATGGCGCCGGCGAGATCGACGCCCAGTTTTGCGCCGCCATGGAGTACATCCAGGGCAACAGCATTGCGACCATGCTGGCGCGCAAAGAGGGGTTCTCGATCTGGGACTTGCTCGATATTTCCCGGCAGGTGTGCGCGGCGCTGATGTGCGCAGACGCGCTCGGCGTAGTGCACTCATCGCTCGAACCGGCCAAGATCATGGTGCAGTGGGATGGGCTGGTGAAGATCCTCGGATACGGCATCTCAAATATGAGTTTGATCCAGGCCGAGGCGGGAAATGGCTTGGGGCCGCTGATGCCCTACTGCTCGCCCGAGCAGATCCGCGGAGAGGCGATTGACCAGCGCTCCAATCTGTTCACGTTGGGAACGATTCTTTACGAAATGGTCGCGGGAACGAAAGCCTTCAGCGCGGAAGATCCTGTTGCTCTGGTCAAGCAGGTCGAGCATGAAATGCCGTCCGCGCCTGCGTCGGTGAACCCAAAAGTTCACCCCGCCGTCAGCGCCGTGATTATGAAGGCGCTTGCGAAAGATCCGGCCGAACGCTACCAGACCGCGCGGGCGTTAGTAGTGGATCTGGAGCAGTGCAAAGAGACGAGCAAGAAAGCGGCCGCCGGACCGAAAAAAACAGCGCCGGCCGCCGCCGTAAAAATCGATCCGGGCGCGCGCGCCGCGGCTGCCGCCAAGTTTGTGTCGGCGGCGAGCGCTTCAGAACGGCCACCGGCTCCGGCACGTGCGGTGCCGGCCCCATCCGTTTCTCCGCAGACCGCTTCACCGCAATCGACCTGGGCTTCTCCCGCGCCAGCGCCGGCACAGGCCATGAAAGCCGCTGCGGGAGCATCCTCCGATGCCGGCACACTGGCGAATGATCCCCTAGAAGCCGAGCTATATTCGGCAGGAGCCGTGACCTCCGGCGCGCGGATGATTGAAGATCTCGACCATGGTTCGGAAACAAGTCACCACTCAGAACTGAATCATGGATTCGTCGGCGCGGCGCCTGGTCCGGTGCTTTCGACACCCGCGCTCGACCAAGAACCAGAAACTTATTCCCCGCGGATTGCGGTGGATCCGGCGATGGCGGGCGGCGCAGTCAGCGCCCCACAGACCAGTTTTTCGGATATCGACGAACTTCCTCCAATGAAGGAACCTGTTTTCACGGAGCCGCCTCCGCTGCCCGAGCCCGAGCAAAGTTCGCCTTCGAGCGTCCGCCAGATCTATCCGAAGCCCAAGGCGGAGAAAGAAGAAAAACCAAGAATCCAGCCGCGGGAAGTCGCGAAGAAGGCGATCAAAGAAATTGCGACGATTCCACCGCGTTTAATAATGTTTTCGACTTTGGCGGCCGTGGCCGTGATCCTGATCGTTGCCGTGGCGATATTTCTGCACGTGCATTCGGAAGACGACGGTTTGACGGCGGCGCCACGTCCAGTCAAGTCGGCGACTGCACCGCAGCCGGCGGCTCAACAACCGGCTCGCGCGCAAGCTTCGGCAAAAGCCTCGCCCGCGCCCATTCAACCTCCGGCTCCGCCCGTCGAAGCGCAACCAAACCTGTCGGTTCGGCCAACCGCGCGCAACCGCGTGAAGACTCAGCGTCCTCCCGCGCCAGCACCCGTCCCTGTAGTCATTCCGGGCCACGCCTTCGTCGATTCCACGCCGCAGGGTGCGTCGTTTCAACTGGACGGAAAAGGGGACCCATCTTGGGTTACGCCCTTTGACGTGACCGGATTGAGCCCCGGCAGCCACATCATATCGGTGAGCAAGAACGGATTCACGAGCGAGATTCGGTCAGTCGATGTCGTTTCCGGCGGCAAATCTTCTCTCGTCGTCCACCTGGTTCCTGTCAACGCACTGGTGATCGTAAACAGCACGCCCGCAGGCGCAGAAATCACCCTCGATGGCAAAGTGACGGGACGAGTCACTCCAGCACAGTTCGCGGTTGAAAAAGGCCCCCACTCGGTGGTGCTTAAGAAGCAGGGCTTTCTCGATGAGACGACGACGGCGGATCTTGGACCGGGGCAGAATTTTCAATATGCACCGGTGCTGAAGGCGCTCGGCAATGCCGATGAAATCCGAACCGTCGGCAAGTTCAACAAGCTATTCGGGCGCGGCGGAGAGAGCACTGCCGGCATGGGCGGGGTTAGCGTCCACACCCAGCCCAAAGGCGCTCAGGTCGCGATTAACCAACGTGTGCTCGATAAGTTGTCGCCGGTCGAAATCATGCTGGGCCCCGGGAACTACGTCGTCGATATCACGCTGACAGGCTTCAAACCCGTGCACAAAGTCATCACCGTGGAAAGAGGCGGCAAGGTTGCGATCGACGAGATTCTCGACCGCAACTAGTGCTCGAACCGGGAGATTATTCACTCCAGGCGCGTAGTGTGTAGCGCCGGCACCTTGCCGTCGGTTCCGAGAGCCTGCCCTGAGCCTGTCGCAGTGGCGCCTCGCCCCCCGGCGTGGGCAGCCAGCACAGGCAAGGACACGTGCTCCCACCGGTATCGCGCAACCCCTCGATTCCGTTTATCATAGAAGAACATTCCTTCCGGAGGGGTGATGGCTGTTCCTGTTTCCCAGATGTGGACCGTGGCGACCTACGTCCTGCGCCAGAAGCTTGCCGGCCGTAAGCGCTACCCGCTCGTGCTCATGCTCGAGCCCCTGTTCCGCTGCAACCTGGCCTGCGCCGGTTGCGGCAAGATCCAGTACCCCGCCCACATCCTGAAAAAGGACCTGACGCCCGAAGAGTGCTTTAAAGCCGTCGATGAATGCCCCGCCCCCGTGGTCTCGATCCCCGGCGGCGAGCCGCTGATGCATCCGCAGATTGAAAAAATCGTCGAGGGCCTGGTCGCGCGCAAGAAATACATCTACCTCTGCACCAACGCCCTCCTGCTCAAGGAAAAGCTGCACCTCTTCAAACCCAGCAAGTACCTGAGCTTTTCCGTGCACGTCGACGGGCAAAAGGAGCACCACGATTTTTCCGTCTGCCGCGAAGGCGGATACGACATCGCCGTGGATGGGATTCGCGAAGCCGTCAAGGCCGGCTTCCGCGTGACGACGAACACCACGCTCTTCGACGGCGCCGATCCCAGGAGCGTGCGCGCCTTCTTCGACGAAATGATGGACTTGGGCGTCGAGAGCATGATGCTCTCGCCCGGCTATTCCTACGACAAAGCGCCCGACCAGAAGCATTTCCTCGGCCGCGCGCGCACCCGCCGCCTGTTTCGCACCATGCTTGCGAACCGCAAGAAGAAATGGCGCTTCAACCAGTCGCCGCTCTTCCTCGAATACCTGATGGGCAAGCGCGATTACAACTGCACGCCCTGGGGCATGCCGACCTATAGCCTGTTCGGCTGGCAGAAGCCCTGCTACCTGCTGCAGGATGGCTACGCCGAGTCGTACAAGGAGCTGATCGAAACCACCGACTGGGACGCCTATGGCACGCAGTCGGGGAATCCGCAGTGTGCGAACTGCATGGTGCATTGCGGATACGAGCCGACATCTGTCGACGACACCTTCGGTTCGCTGCGCGGCTTTATCGATACGGTGAAGGCGACGTTCTCGCTCTATCCCGACAAGGACGCGCTCGCCGATCTCGACCGCGAAATTCGGCCGGTGTATTCGCACAACCCGCTGGTCCAGATTAACGACGCCCAGATGGCGGCACCGTCTTCGGAGAACGATTCGATTTCTGACACCGCCTCAGCCGTGGAAGAAACCCACGCATGAGCGGCCGCGAACATGGGCACGAACTGCCATTGCCGCATCCTGTGCCGCCAGCGGCGCACGTGGTTCCTCCAACCCAGCCGCACTCCAATTCCAATGACCACCTCGAGGTCGTCCCCGGCTTCGAGCGCGAGAATCTGCAAGGCTGGATTCCCGAACTCGCCACCGAAGCCGACATCCGCGCCGTCATCGAAAAAGCTTTCGACTATCGCGGCGATGTCACCATCACGCGCAAAAACGGCTCGCTGCTCACCGGATATCTCTTCGACCGCCGTGTCGGCAAAACTCTCAACGACTCCGCTATCCGCCTGATGCTCGCCTCCAGCAACGAACGTCCCGCTATCCCCTATTCCGAAATTGCCGGCATCGCCTTCACCGGACGCGACACCGCCGCCGGCAAGACCTACGAAGCGTGGGTAAAGAAGTACTGGGAGAGCCGCGCCAAGGGCGAAAAGAACATCTCAATCGTGCCGGAAGCGCTGGAGTAGCGCGTTACTTCTTCAGCCTGCGCCGATTCAATCAACAACCCGGATCGGGAGTGATAACGGGATGTCGAGGTCGGCGTTCCATCCAAATTCCTAAGGAAGTCCTGGTCGGCGGCCCCGCCAGCGTCAGAGCCGCCCAGAACAGGTTTCAGTTATTTCGCTGCATCGATTCGATGTGCTTACTCAAGTTGCTGAGGCGCTGCTGTACCTCGGAGGGGTGCCCCTGGCTCATACCCCAGAAGAGGCCGCCCCAAACCGGCATCTCCTTCGATCCGTGGACCGGCAAATGTGCGTCACCCGTTATCGCGCTCATGACGTGATCGTACGGATAGCGGTTTCCGTTCCTTCTGGCAAGAATCGTAAGATCCGTGGGTGCAACTTTCAGCGCCTCGGCAGCCGGGCCGTTTCCCCTGCCTTCCCTGCCGTGGCAGGCGGCGCAATATGCGGTGTACATCTCCTGACCCGACGCCGGCGAGGTCGGTTTCGCCGGCACATACTTGATCTGCTTTTGCGGAGACTCACCTAATGCGTTAAGACTAAGAAAGAGAACAAAAAGTGAAAACAATCTGCGAATAATGGACATAGCTCCCTCCTTTCCCCGCGCCTAAAAAGACACGGCACTCAAGCTTCAACCCGGGGAGTTCGGTGAAGGATGCCTAACCGCTCAATTCATTATCCTCCTTTTTGCAAGTCCCGGCGCATCATTAGTAACTACGTATAAGTCATTGCTGCGCAGAGGTTTGGCCGTTGAAGAAGTGGGTTCCATTTAGGGACAGCCGAAACCCAGGGTGCCTCCGGTCGTCCAGCCGCATCTCAGGATCTCGGGAAGATCAGGCATCAACTGTTGCAAAATTCCCATACCATTGGCCGGGTTCTGGGTGCTTATGCCTGATGGCGATGGTCTATAGGCACCTGAGGTGGGAGATGCGAGCGAATGGACGCCTTCGTGGCGCTTCCGGCCTTCGCCCTTGACAAGGGTCGAGAGCATCTCCGGAATCCCACGAATCGGGATTCCGGGAGATCGCCCGACGAATCTGTAAACGGGTTCGGGTTGCCGTCGCGCTACTTCTCCGGAATGTAGCTCAGATCCCCACGGAATTCGACAATTTCGCTGTACGTGCTTTCGATGGAGCCGTTGAGCCGTTCGATCACCGACATGGCTTCCTGCTCGCCGAACGCTTCCCGCAGAACATCGCGCAGCGGCTTGATGGCGGGATCGTCTTCGAACGAAGCCCAGTTGGCGTGATCTACAAGCAGAACGTAAGTTCCACCCGGGCCGCCATTCGCGAGCCTCTCCCAATGGTAGTGGTATGGCCACTTCGTTTTTTGCGCGGCGTCGTACATGCGGGCCATGGCGCTGCGAAAATCGTCGCCCTTACCGTATCGAATGTGGAAGCTTGTGACGCTGGTGTATTTGGCGCCGCCCGGCGGGCCTGGATTGCTCACCTTGGGCAGCGTCTCGAAGTAGGCTGCGGTGCGGTTCTCCACGTAGGCGCCGATAACCTTGTTGTACTCTTCCTCATCGGCGGCATCGGAGACAGCGGGCTTGTCCAAATCGGCCCAGTGCAGGCCGCCCCGTCCCACGATAAAGGAGCCGGTGTGCTCGCCGGTGAGTACTTGCAGTACAAATAGCATCTCCGGATCTTTTTGCTGTTTGTGCCAGGCGGCTTTCGCCTTGCGGCCTGCTTCATATTGTTGGGTCATGCCATTTTTCGGCGTTTGAAACTCCAGTGCGGTGACAGTGCTTTTGTCTTCCTGCGCGGCCGTCGAAAGCACAGCCAGAAGCACGGTGGCACACACCAACATAAGCTTAGTCAACTTCATGTCTCCCCTCCGTATGTTTGGATTTGAATCCAGAATGAAGAACTTCGCCGGAATCGACCCTATTGACCTAAGAAGTAGCCGCCATTCTACACGCATTTCGCCGATTGGCAACCTTATGGTCGTCTGGCTTCCCTCCCTCCAGTCGTCTCGCCTAGGCCCGGAACACGCAGCTAAACTTCAGGTGCCCCGTCTGTTCTAGAATCAATCTTCCATGCTCGTTCTCGCCTCCGCCTCGCCGCGCCGTCAGGAACTTCTCCGCAGCGCCGGGATTCCATTTGAGGTCCACCCCGCAGATATCCCGGAAGATCCGCTCCCCGAAGAGAACGCGAAAAGTTGTGCCGAGCGCCTGGCGCGCGAAAAGGCATTGGCAGTCGCGCGTCTGCGGCCCGGCGAAGCAGTCCTTGGTGCCGACACCGTCGTTGTGATCGACGATCAAATTCTCGGTAAGCCCGCCGACGCCGTCGATGCCGCCCGCATGCTCGGCCTGCTTTCCGGGCGCGTGCACCAGGTGATTACGGGCGTGTGCCTCCTCGTCGGCGGGAACTGTTCCGTGACCAGCGAAATCACTTCCGTAACAATGTCTGAAATTTCCGCCGACGAGATCGGCGGCTATGTCGCCAGCGTCGAACCGATGGACAAGGCCGGAGCGTATGCGATCCAAGGCATAGCATCGCGTTGGATTCCTCGCATCGAAGGGGATTACAGCAACGTGGTGGGATTGCCGGTCGCTCTGGTGTACCGAATGCTAAGGCACGCGCAGCTGATCTGAGGCACGTTTCCTGGCGACCCCGGTCGGGATGCTCCTGGCTAGGGATATCTCGGTCCGAGGTTCCCGCTGCTCACATAGATTGCTGCTTCTTCGGCTGTCCCAGCGCCGCAATCGTCCCCTTAGTCGCCCGCAGATAGTCCGCAGGCGCCATCAGAATCTGCAGCCCACGCATTCCCGCCGAAATCGACACCACATCGAACAGCTCAATCGTCTCGTCCACGAAGACCGGATACTCGCGCTTGGCGGCCAGCGCCGTCACGCCTCCGCGAATATAGCCGGTGAGCGCCTGCAGCTCCTTCACCGGCACCAGCTCAATCTTTTTTTCTCCCGCCGCTCCAGCCAGCGCTTTCAAGTCGAGTTCCTGGTCGCCGGGGATGACGGCCATAATCACGCCGTTGCGGCCTTTGCTACCAGATGGGCGCGCCACCAGAGTCTTGAACACCTGCTCCGGAGGCATCCCAATCTTGGCCGCAACCGTTTCGGCGGCGAGATCATCGGGATCGACCTCATACCCGCGTAGCTGGTAATGCATCCCCAGCTGATCAAGCAGCCGCGCCGCATTCGTCTTGGCCTTAGGAAGATCCGCTTTCGACATAAGTGATTGATTTAAAAATACTTTACCACCAAGTCCTTTGTCCTCAAAGGCCTGGCCAATCGTTCGCGCTCAGTCTTTGACTTTTAAAGACCCGGACCAACGGGGTCCAAGCCGGAGCGCTCATTCGTTCGGAGACACATGCCTCATTCCACAAAAGCCAATTCCCACTTCGTTGTATCCTCATTCGCAGGAGGCAAGCATGCGTCTCTTACTGCATTGGCTCATCAGCGCGTTGGCGCTGTGGATCGTCGCCCATTTTGTACCCGGCATTTACGTGAGCGGACCGAAGGCCGCTCTAATCGCGGCGCTGGTGATCGGCCTGATCAACGCAACTCTCGGGTTGGTGCTCAAGGTCATCACCTTCCCGCTCACCATTCTCACGCTCGGCCTGTTCTGGTTTGTGATTAACGCGCTCATGCTGGAACTTGCTGCCGCATTTGTGCGCGGCTTCGAAGTCCGCGGCTTCTTTCCCGCGTTCATTGGGGCCATTCTGATGATGATCGTAAGCTCGATTCTGCAGTGGCTGCTAATGCCGAAAAAGCAGCAATAAAGTGCCTGGTGGTTAGTGCGGATCAGCCCGGTTTGGAGCGGCTAAGTGCTATCCTTTACTCGCCATGTCCGCTTCGCCGAACTATCCTTCGCCGCACAATGCTCAGGGCCATGCCCTGCGCCAGGTGATCTCGGCTGACCAGATTCAGAAGAGAGTCCGGGAACTGGGCCGCCAGATTTCCGACGACTATCGCGGGCAGACCGTTGTCGCCCTCGGCATCCTGGAAAACGGCTTTATGTTTATGACCGACCTGGTGCGAGCCGTGGATGTGCCGGTCATCTGCACCTTCATCAAGCCGCGCTACAAGCAAACCGGCCAGGGCGAAGCGCCGGTGCTGGAGATCTTCTTCGCCCACGAGCTCGATATCAAAGGCAAGCACGTGCTGCTGGTGGAAGGCCTGGTCCACTCGGGCGTGACGACCGAATTTCTGATGAACGATCTGAAGGCGCGGGGCGCAGCCTCGGTCAAGCTGGTCACCTTGCTCGACCGGCAGTCGGCGCGCCGCGTGCCCTTGCAGCCGGACTACTTCGGCTTCCTGGTGGATGACGCGTTTGTGTGCGGGTATGGGCTGGGCAGTCCGGAGCAGACGGAGCGGAATCTGCCATTTCTGGCGGCGACAACGTGAATTGGGTTTGCCCTGTGACTTCTGTCACCTCCCTCCGTTTGCCCGTTTTCCCCGGAAAAGGTCTAGAATGAGGACGCGGGCTTTTGCCAGTCGAATTTCCGCCGCCAGCATCTAATCAAGGCGAGCGGCTGTATTTCCCCGCTGGGAAGGGCCGCATTCCGAGGAGTTTTCCAGGTGAATTCAACCATCAAAACCGTACTTTTTTGGGCAGTGATTGTCGTGTCGGCCGTCCTGCTGTGGCAGGTCGTGCGCACGGGCACAACCGGCCCGAAAGACAAAGAAATCGGGTTCTCTGAATTTCTGGCGCAGGTCGATGCCGGCAAAGTCCGCGACGCCACCTTCAACATGCAGGAAGTAAAGGGCAAGTTCACCGACGACACGCAGTTCCATACCACCGTGCCGACAAACTATCCCGATATGTACAAGACCCTGCAAGGCAAGGGCGTGGCCATCAATATTAAGGACGCCAGCGCCGGATCGTGGCCGAGTTGGATTCTGAATCTCGCGCCGCTGGTCTTGCTGGGCGCGCTGTGGTTCTTCATGATCCG
>PLHN01000433.1 GCA_003139975.1 Acidobacteriaceae bacterium | reverse complement strand
TCGGAAGGAATTGTGTCGAGCCTGCCGGTAAGCCATTGGCCTTGGGGACTTGAAACTTCATCGACGGAGCTGTCGAGCACCAGAAAGAGCGCATTCCCGGCGCGCACAGAATAATAGCGGCTGTTCTTTAAGTCCGGAAAGCGCGCGAAATAATTAGCGAGGTCAGTTTTCTCGTCGCCATGAAATTCATGATTGCCGAGCGCCGGGAAGACGGGAATGTGCTTCTCGCGCCAAATGCCGGTTTCCGAGTCGAACGTCTTCCAGTCGTTTTCGTCGTAACCGTTGTAGACGATATCGCCGGTAAAACAAATGAAGGCCGGGTTTGCGTCGGCAATGGCGCGAACCAGCGCGACGCGGACGGTTGAATTGGCGGCTTCGGTGTCGGCGGGATTGTGGAAGCGAGTGTCTCCATAGACAACAAAGCGAAAGGGGGCCGCAACATTAATGCTCAAGGCCACAGGGGCGGCATCGGCAGGGTTAGGAGTCGCGGTCTGGGCCCCAAGATTTCTTGTGCAGCCTGCAAATGCGATCAAGAACAATGCGGTGGAGATGACCAACAGCATTTGCGCCCGGGCGAAACCCGATAACCACTGGGTCCACAGGGGAGCACGGGGGAGTCCTGACTGCGACTGGGTCGGGGAGAATGTGGATCGAAAGGTCACGAGATGAGCCTGCGATTAGGTCTGGTGCCATTCTCCCACAATCGTCGCGGACATTTCGAACTCAGAATCAGTGCCCCTGTAAAGACGCGGCCCAAGAAACCGCGAATCAGTCCGCGGCGGGCCTCGTCAGGCGTAGCGAATTTACGACGACGGACACGCTGGAAAGCAACATGGCTCCGGCGGCGAGAATGGGATTGAGGATGCCAGCCATGGCCAGGGTAATGCCGATGGCGTTGTAAAAGAACGCCCAAAATAAATTCTGCCGCACAATGCGAATCGTCTTCGATGCCAGGGCGAAGGTTTCCGGGATCTTGTCGAGCGAACTCTTCATCAGCACAACCGCCGCGGCCTTCATGGCGATATCGGCGCCGGAGCCCATGGCAATCCCGAGATCCGCTTGCGCCAGTGCCGGTGCGTCGTTAATGCCGTCGCCCACCATGGCCACAAGAGAGCCGGCGGCTTGCAGGCTTTTTACGAAATCGGCCTTCTCCGCCGGAAGTACCTCGGAGCGATAGTGATCTGCCCCCACCAATGAAGTGACCCACTGCACCGTTGCCTTCGAGTCTCCGGAAACCACGTACACCGAGATATTCTTCCGCTTCAGATGCGCCACTAATTCGCGCGCACCGTCGCGAATGCGATCGCCGAACGCTGCCGCCCCGTGGAGTTCGCCGTCCCATCCGAAAAAGGCTACCGTCTTGCCATCGGCTTCCCAGCCATGCACTTGTTCCTCAAGGTCGCGCGCAACGGAGATTTCTTCTCCCTTCAGCAAGCGGCGGCTTCCAATGAAGGCGCGGCGTCCGCGGACAATACCCGTGATGCCGAATCCCTTCACGATCTCGATCGCGGATGCATCGGTGAGGCTGGCGCCCTCCGATTTGACGAATGCTACGAAGGCTCTTCCCAGCGGATGCTCGGAATACTGCTCGAGTGAGGCAAGGAGGGAGAGAGCTTCAAGTCTAGCCTCGGCAAAAGCAAAGGACTCGGATTCGCGCTCCAGTACCTTGTTTTCGAATTCAGCTCCGCTCGCATTCACCAGCACAGGCCGAAGGCATTCGTGTTTGCACAAAGCGAGATCGAGCAGCGAGAACGTCCCTTCGGTGATGGTTCCAGTTTTGTCGAGAACAACCGCGTCCACTCGACGAAGGGTTTCGAGCACCTGGCTGTCGCGGAAGAGAATGCCGCGGCGGGAGGCTGAACCCATAGCCGCGGTAATCGCGAGCGGTGTTGCCAACCCGAGAGCGCACGGGCATGCAATTACGAGCACCGTGATGGCGCGCATCAGTGACGTGGCAAGACTGGCGGTCCCCATCAGCCAAAGCGACAGGAAAGTCAAAACCGCGACGCACACGACCGACGGAACAAATACTCGCGCAACACGGTCGACGGTCTTTTCGAGGGGCGAGCGCCGTGTGAGGGCATCCTCAACCATGGCCACCATCCGCGCCAGAGTTGAGTCGGTCGCAGTGCGCAAGGCGCGAATTTGGAGAACGCCGTCCAGATTGATGCTTCCGGCTGCTACTCGATCCCCGGGCTGTTTGCTGACCGGAGTCGACTCGCCAGTCAAAAGGGATTCATCGGCATGTGATTCACCGGCGGCGACGACACCATCGGCGGGAATGTGTTCGCCCGCTTTCGTTACAAATAATTGTCCGGGTTCGAGGGCATCGATCGCGGCAAAGCGCTCCTGACCGTTTGCGAGCAGCCGGACTTTGTTGGGCATCCAGCGATGCAACTGCGTGATCCAGCGCGAAGCACGATCTTTCGCATTGCGCTCGATCATCTTCCCGGCCAGCACGAGCGTGACGATGACACAGGCGGTATCGAAATAGATGTGAGAGTCGCCGCGGAAGGCCTGAACGATGCTGAAAAAGTAGGCTGTGAGAATGCCAAGGCTGAGCAAAGCTTCGGCGCGGATGGTGCGGTTGCGCAGGCCCCGCCAAGCCAGACGAAGAATGGGATATCCGCTGTAGAAGACGACCGGCGTGGCCAGCGCCCAAACAAAGAACGGAACGTAACGGCGAATGCCGTCGGCAATGTGCTCGAAGAAGCTGATGTAGAACGTCATGCTCAGGTACATGACGTTCATCCACAGGAATCCTGCCACGCCGAGACGAAGCAGCATGTCGCGCTTCTCGGTGTCGTTCGATTCCTCGGCGGCGCGGAACTCGCGCGCCTCGTAGCCGAGGCTGTGGATCCGTTCCGTGATAAGGGACGGCGGAATATGCTGCGGGTGGTATTTGACTTTGATGAGATCGGTGGCGAAGGAAGCTTCGACGCTTGCGATGCCGGGAAGCTTGGCGAGCGCGTACTCGATCAGCCACGCGCACGACGTGCACCACATGCCGCGCACGTGGAGGAGAAGTTCCTCGGCCCGAGAGTCATCCTGGCGAATAGCGACTGCGGGCGCGGCCGATAATGTCGGCTCGGGTTGTGAGATCAGCCCAAGCTGCAGGCTGCGTTTAAAGAGTTCGGTCTCTCGGAAATCCTGACCTTCCGCGCCACTCTCCGAGAGGATAAGGTAGACGTTCATGCAGCCCATGCAACAGAAGACTCGTTCGTGCTCGCGAATCTGCTGCACATACGGACGCCGGCCGCAGGCCAGCCCGCAGAGGTCGCAGTTGCGCCCCTGGGTTCGTTGAATGTCAGTGCCCGGCATGTTCGTGAGCCGGCTCCGACGCGACGGGCTTGCCGTTCTGGTCCAGCATCACCGGGTTCGTATGCTTCGTCACCACGTACACGAAAATCAGAATGCCGATAAACATCATAAAAACAACCCCAAGAAAATACGTGAGAAACGCCGGTTTTTTCCTGGTTGGAAGATGGGATGCCATCGCGATTGCGCTCATGCTTTCAACTCCGTTCGGCGGGGTGCGAGATCTGTGTCCCGTTTCGCCCCAGAAATTTGGAATGTGGGCCGGCAAGCGCCGGCCCCCTCCCTGGAAATAGTTCGGCAACCGAAACTAATAATTCGGAATGCCCAGCGCGGCGTTCAAAATCGTGCGGTGGCGAACTTCATCCACCAGCACGTTCGCGCCAAAGTTCAGCACTGCTTTGGTTAGGATGTTCGACGCCAGCGTGCCATAGGCCAGCACGGCGCCGTTCTCCCGGTCGCGAGCCAGGCGAAGGATGTCGTTTTCGCTGTGCAAGCTTCCGAAGTTATATTTCTTTTCCGGCCCTTTCGGTTCGACACCGAACGACTTGAGCACACCGCTGAGTCCGTCGCGGTGATACTTGTGATCGCTCTGGAACGCAACCGCGGCAGCGAGCACGCCCGGTGACAGCAGCTTGCTCTCCGCTCCCGCCTGGTAAGCGGCAACTGCTTCGTTCTCCAAATAGAGAGCCGCCGACATAATGCCCAGGTCGCCTTCCTTCGATTGCGCATGTAACTGCTTGGTCTTGCCCGTCAGCAAGAACAGGATTGCTCCCGCACTTGCCGTGCTGGCCAGTCGAAGCCATTCCCGACGCACGTTTTTCTCCTCGAGAACGGGCTCCACTAAGTTCACTTCCGGTTTTTCTGCCATCATGAACTTTCCTCCTTCCGCCTTCAATATTTCAGCCGCTCGGTTACATTCATGCCGAGCAGCTGTTTGAAGACGGTGTTGTGGCGCACTTCGTCCTCAAGAATGGGAACCGCGGCGTTGAGTATTTCGCGGTTCACGAGGTTGCCGGCATTGGCTAAATATGCGCCCATGGCGCCGTCCTCCAGGCTTTGCGCCAGTTTGACGATGTCCGTTGCCGAAGTGATCGTGCCGAAGTCGTAAGTCGGCTTGGGCTCGACCGGAGCTCCGCCGTAACGCTTGATGAATTTCGTCAATGCGTCGCGGTGGCGTTTGTGATCGTTTTGAAAACTGACGGCCAGCTTGAGCTGATCCGCGCTGAGCAGTTTGCTCTTGGCGCCCGCGTCGTAGGCGGCAATGGCCTGGTGCTCCAGTCCCAATGCCACGTTCAGAATCGCGAGATCGCCGGCATAGCGGGCTTCTTTGGCCGCAGCGGGCATGGCCGAAGCCATGACTCCCGCCGCCACCGAAAGCCCTCCTGCACGCAGGACCTGCCGCCGCGAAACCGTCTTCGGATTTGTCTTGCTATCGTTCATCGACATATTTCCGCCTCCGGTTTCTTACCAGTTCAGGCCTTGCTTGAATGCAAACGTGCTGAATCCGCTGTTCTTGCCTTCCACAAAGTTGTGGCGGAAGTCAGCGCCGAACGAAAGCCGAGGTGTAATGCGCACGTCGAATCCACCGCCAACCTGGCCGCCGAACATGATGTTGCCCTGGCCGTGCGGAACGCCGCGCGCAGCCAGCTCCGGTGACGTCGGGGCCAGTCCGCCGATCTGCGATCCGCGCAACAGGGAATTAAATAGCGGTCCATAAGCAGTGCCCAGACCCAGGCTTGGGTTCACGGCATTCAGCGCTGCGACTGCGTCGAATGAGCTCGTATTGTTATCCGATCCGATCCAAACATACGTGCCAACGCCTGCCACCGCATAAGGCCGGAATCTGCCCATCTTGGTGAGTTGGTACTTGAGCTCGAAGGGCGCAACAGTGAGAACCTTCGACCGCTCTTGTACGTTCTGTGCCACGGCCGGCAGAGGTCCGGCCAGATAGTTAGTGACGCTCGGGAGCGATTCCAATCCGGCGGCGACCAGATAGTTGTTGAGCGCCGCGTTGACCAGGGCATTCACACCCGAAGTCGACGTTGTAGTGGTGACGGACCGTTGCAGGCCAATCATGATTTCGTACGACAGCTTGCCGCCCGGAACGTTCTTCCACGGCAGATCGATGTAACCGCCCGAGGCAAAGCCCTTGTTGTCCTTGTATGGATTCGTTGCTCCACCGACGAAGAAGCCGAGTTCGGAGCCGATCTGGCCGATGTCCGGCAGCAACTCGCGCGGTGCTGTGTAACCGGCAGAAACCGGCGGTGCAGACGGCGCGGGAGAGGGCGAAGGATAGGGCAGGAACCCGATGCTGGAACCCGGCAGAATTGCGTGATTGGAAGCGACCGGCTCCATCATGTACTCCAGCCTTTCGACCAATGCATTCAGCCTGTTAATCTCCTGCTGCTGCGCGTCAATGCGCGCCTGCAGCGCGGAGGATGAAGGTGTAATCTCTGCCGCCGGTTTGGAAACAACCGGCGCACTTGTGTTGGCGGCGAGTTGAAGGGGTCCCGTCTGTTGAGCCAAAGCCGGGACGGAGGCGATTACAGCGATCACGAGTACTATCGCGCCCGCGATCCGGAACATTCTTGCCTTTCTCCTTATCATTAGTTCCTCCTTATTAATTCCCCGATCTGTTTTTGGACCTCGGGGTCTTTCGTGAACGGCGTACGATTTACTACTCGCGGGGAGCCCTGGGACTCACTGCGAATCTTTGAACGGCGTAATGAATGTCTCGTCGAACGACTCACGCTCATTGCCCACGCGGCTGCTGAGGCTGAAATGATTGACGCCCGCGATCAGGCCGCTTCCGGGCGATGCCGCGATTTCGAAATCACGGTCGACAGTCTGGCCAGGGCTAACCACCACTGCGTTTTCGAACGACGAAAAATGAATTCCTGCCAGCCCTACAATCCCGAGCACCACCGTCTGTTGTTGGTGGCTGCGGTTGGCTGCCTTGAGGCGGAAAGTGTTGTACACCGTGCCGTCTTTATCTTGGCGGTACAGGGTGGCGCGCACGGGCGAAATCTGCACCAGCACGGAATGCCGCATGGAGAGCGCCGTGAACAGGCCGATCGCGTAGAAAAGCAGCACCAGCATCAGGACCACGCGCTTGGCGTCGCGCAGTCCAATTTTCTGGAACCAGGTTTTGTCGCCGGTGCCGAGCCGCTCGCCCTGCTCGCCCCACACGTAGTGGATCAGCCCGGGCTCGCCCAGCTTCGCCAGCACGACGTTGCAGGCCTCAATGCATTCGCCGCAGCCCACGCATTCGATCTGGTAGGGCGAATGTCGGATGTCGATGCCCATGTGACAGACGCGCATGCATTTCATGCACTCGATGCATTCGTGACTATCGTCGCGATAGTGCACAAGCAGCGTGTGGCCGTCGGTGAGCATGCCTTGCAGGTAGCCATAGGGGCAGACGGTGGTGCAGAACGTCAGCCGGACAAATAGAAAATCGATCAGCGTGAGCAGCGTGGTTGCGGCCCCGGCAATGCCGCCGGCGGTCTTGATATCGAGCGACAACAGGCGATGCAGCAGGTCCCTCGGCTCAACAAAGTACGCAATGAAGACAAAAGAAAGGACGACCGCCGCAGCCCCGGAAATCAGGTAGAACAACGCTCGGCTGAGCACAGTGCGTTTCGTGCCGTCGCCCTTGACATACTTGTTCACCGTGCGCTGCAGCCGGCCTTCGAGCGCGATGGAGGCCTCACTGAAGATCATTTGCGGGCAGAGATAGCCGCAGTACACGCGTCCCCACATGACGGCCATTGCCGCCACCACGAACATCAGGAACATCATCGAAAAAAAGATGATGGAAAACTCGCTGATCAAAAGCTCGTAGCCGAAGAAAAAGACACGCTGGCGCGGGATATCAATGCGCATCAGGTTGGTCAGCGGCAGCAGGAAGAAAATAATGACGCAGATGACATGAACAGTCTTGCGCAGACGGTGATAGTGGAAGCCGGGATCGATGGGGGTTGGCCTGGCGGCCTTCGGCTTGGGTTGCGGCTTGTCCGCGATTACGACGAGTTCGTTGCCGGGTTCCGACCCTTGTTCAGTGGCAGACATGGGCATGCGCTCCTGCGAGAATTCCCGGCATCGTGCCCCGCACGATCAAAAGCGCGCCCATGGCCATGACACTGACTGCGGCCAATTGCGTTCCCCACTGATTGAACCGCCTGCGAATCGCCGATGAGAAAATGCCGACCGCGAGCAAAGCGCCAGCCGTACCCGCCCCAAAAGCGGCCATGGTCGCGGCTCCCCAAAGGGCTGAACCGGTTGCCAACGCGCGTAGCAGCGCAGCGTAGATCAGTCCGCAAGGAAGAAATCCGAGCGCCAGGCCGAGCAAGAATCTTCTGCCCGCTTTGGGCGACGCAAGCAGGCTACTTAGCGGACGAAGAAATCTGGATGTGATTCGGAAGAAGCTGCCGCCAAACGTTTGCACGGCCGGGAAGGCGCCAAACATGACCAGGCCCGCAACCAGCATCAGAACGCCGCCGATGATGGCGAGCGCGCTAGTGACGCCGGCCAGCCGTCCGATCAGTCCCACCGTTTTTCCCGCCAATCCAGCAGCCGCACCCAACAAGGAATAAGTGAGAATGCGTCCGGCGTTGTACGCGAAGTGACCGAAGAGCAAAGATCCGGGCGCGCGTCCCGCACCAGTTTTCACTTGATCGAGCGCCACGCTGTGGGAGAGCACGATCGGTCCGCACATCTGCATGCAATGCAGGCTGCTGACCAGACCCAGCGTGAACACGACCCAGATTTCAATGCCAGTCACTCGACGCTCCTTGCGCGTCAGCGCGTGCCGTTTCCATCCGTGTGATAGAGGATCTTTTCGTTTCGAGTCGGCACCGTCACGCACTCGCGGTAGAACTCGAATTTCTTCATCATGATTGCGTGCGTCGGGCAGCGCGAAGCGCACAGGGCGCAGCGGATGCACGTCGTCTCATCCTTCAGCATCACGCCACCGAGCGAGTCGAGATCGGTCTTGCCCATGCGCCGCAGGTCGTCGCGGCTGACTTCGAGCGAAGACGAAACCATGTCGAGCCAGCGGTCTTCCTTGCAGAGTTCGCTCAGGCCGACCAGCTTGATGATGTTCATGGGGCAGACGTCGACACAGCCGTTGCAGGCGATGCAGATGGAGGTATCGAACACAGTATTGACGTTGCAGCGGAGGCACCGCGACGCCTGCCTGTGCGCTTCCTGCGTGGGGTACGATTCCTCGATGATGTCGAGTGAAGAGGCGCGTTGCGTCGCGTCAATAACCGGCGGATTGCTGCGCGGCGTACGCTCCCATCCCTCGGCCATGGTGTAGACGGCCGGCGCCCAGTGGCTGCGGACAGCAATCTCTGTCCGCGTACCGCGCAGAAAATCGTGCATGGAGCGCGCCGCCACCTGCGCGGAAGCGATTGCGTCGATGAAAAGCCGTGGCCCGTGGGCAATATCGCCGCAGGCAAATACGTCAGGCGCGGTGGTCTGATAGGTCTCGCGGTTGACCTTAATCAACCCGCGCTCGCTCTCAACTCCGTCCTCCGGCTTCAAAAACGATAGATCCGACGATTGCCCGATAGCGAAGATGACCGTATCGGCGGGAATATCTTCGACTTCGTTTTCGTCGAATGTTGGATTGAAGCGGCGGTTCGCATCGAATACCGCCGTACAGCGGATCGTGCGCAGCCCTGTGACCGTGCCGTTCTGCCCGAGAATTTCTTTCGGGCCGCACGAGCTGTGCAGTTTAAGCCCTTCCTCTTCGCCCTCAATGATCTCGACTTCGTCGGCCGGCATTTCCGCGCGGCTCTCCAGGCAGACGACATGAACTTCCTTATCGCTGCTCATGCGCAGCGCCGAGCGGGCGACATCGTAGGCGACCTGCTCACCGCGCCCCATCTCCGAAATGGTCTCGCTCATGGACGACATTTCCGGACGAACCGCCGAACGCGCTACGTCGTAGGCCACATTTCCGCCGCCGATGACAACCACACGGCGGCCCAGCACGAGCGGCTTGCCTTCGTTGAAGGCGCGCAAAAAATCCATGCCGTCGTAAACCATCTCGCGATCGCCGCCGGGCAGATTGAGTTTGCGTCCCTTGGGCAGGCCAATGCCCAGGAAAATTGCCTTGTAACCTTGCTGGCGCAGATCGGCGATGGAAAAATCGCGCCCCAGCCGCATGTTGCACTTGAGGTCGAC
>PLHN01000031.1 GCA_003139975.1 Acidobacteriaceae bacterium | reverse complement strand
GAACCGCTGGGCATCAAAGTAATGGTCGTTGAACCGAGCGGCTTCCGCACCGATTGGGCCGGGCGTTCGGCGAATGAAAGTAAAAAGCAAATTGCCGACTACGCGAAAACGGCGGGCAAGTGGCGCCGTGAACTTCGCACCGACTCGGGCAAGCAACCGGGCGATCCGGTTCGCGCCGCGCAAGCCATCATCCATGCGGTGGAGTCACCGAAACCGCCGCGCCATCTGTTGCTGGGAAACGATTCTTACGAAGGTGCCATGGCCATGCTCGAAGAGTTGCGCAAGGATTTCTCGGCGGTGGAAGCAATTGCGCGCGCGGCCGATTTTCCGAAGAAAAACCAATAAGAAAAAAATGAATCAAACCGCAAACAGAATTTTACATCAGAAAATATGAAGAATTCCCTTCTCGCCCTTGTCATAACCGGCCTCGCGTTCAGCTCGCTGGCGTCCGCCCAGGCAGCCGTAGAAACCTACGACATCGACCCCGTGCATACCTGGGTCGGCTTCACTGTCTCGCACTTCTTCACGAAGGTGCCCGGTTATTTCAGCAAGGTGAAAGGAACCATCGTAGTGGATCGTGACCATCTCGAAAACAGCACGGTCGAGGCCGTCATTGAAACGGACAGTATCACGACGAATACGAAGATGCGTGACGACGATTTACGCTCCACCAATTTCTTTGCCGCCGCCAAATTCCCGGCCATGACCTTCAAGAGTCAGACGTGGAAAAGCACCGGCGGCGACACCTACGCCGTCACGGGCGTTCTCACGATGAAGAGCGTGGCGAAGGAAGTCGTGCTCAAGGTCACGTCGCTGGGCTTTGGCCCGGGCATGAAGGGGGCCGCAATTTCCGGTTGGGAAGCCTCGGTCACGCTGGATCGGCGCGATTTCGGCATCGCGGCGGACCAGGGAATGATCGGCAACAGCGTGGATGTCGTCATCCATGTCGAAGCCGACCTGAGAAAGGCCGCCGCGGCGACACGATGAGCGCTATCGCTGCCGAACAACCGGGTGGATGCGGTAAGATTCCCACGCAATTGACAGCACACCGCAGTGCGACCTCCCCACGTCGCGACATGAAGAGGGAACCTGTCAATCATGCGCAGCAGAGGGAAATGCACCGTAGCGGGCGGGCGGGCTGGTTGCGCGCCGCGGTGCTCGGGTCGGACGACGCAATCGTATCGACTGCGAGCCTCATGATTGGTGTCGCCGCCGCCTCCGCATCGAAAGGGGCTATCCTGGTCGCCGGCGTGGCGGGGCTGGTTGCCGGAGCGATGTCGATGGCCGTGGGCGAGTATGTGTCGGTCAGCTCGCAACGCGACGCGGAGCAGGCTGACGTCGGCCGCGAAAAGGGGGAGCTTGCGTCGGAGCCGGAAGCTGAATTGCAGGAGTTGGCAATGATTTACGTGAAACGAGGCCTTGAGAAGGACCTGGCAATGAAGGTGGCGGAACAACTTAGCGCGCATGATCGGCTCGGCGCACACATGCGTGACGAACTTG
This sequence comes from Acidobacteriaceae bacterium, assembly GCA_003139975.1. Taxonomy (GTDB): domain Bacteria; phylum Acidobacteriota; class Terriglobia; order Terriglobales; family Acidobacteriaceae; genus Acidiflorens. The sequence goes on along the minus strand of PLHN01000031.1, from coordinate 1,278 downwards.
GGATCGACCAGGCGGCATTCGCGCGCCCGTTGCAGGCGGCTTGGATATCCGCGGCAAGCTTTGCGTTCTTTGCCGTCGTGCCCATTGCAGCTCTTCTGGTCGCGCCAGCATCACTGCGTATCCCGTTGATCGCGGCGGTTTGTCTGGTGAGTCTTGCGGCTCTCGGTGCGTTTGGCGGCTATCTCGGCGGCGCCCCATTAGGCCGTGCATCGTTGCGTGTTACCCTCGGAGGAGCCCTGGCAATGGCAGTGACCGCGCTAATCGGTCGCATTCTAGGCGTTTCAGTCGGGTGATACGCCATCATCACCAGCCCAGCTCAGACCAAGAATATGAATACCAAGAAGGCAGCAACTGACTATCCCATTCTCCCCATCCTCGCGGAACGGTGGAGTCCCTATGGCTTCGAAAACCGCCCCATGTTGGAAACAGACCTCTGTTCGCTGTTTGAAGCGGCTCGCTGGGCGGCGTCCTCCTACAATGAACAGCCCTGGAACTACCTGGTTGCGACCAGGGAGAACTCCGCGGAATTCGGACGGCTGCTCTCCTGCCTCGTCGAGGCAAACCAGGCTTGGGCGAAGGAGGCGCCGGTGCTGGTCTTGGGGATTGTCAGTTTGCGCTTTGGCAGGAACAACCAGGACAATCGCGCCGCAGTTCACGATCTGGGCTTGGCCGCAGGGAATCTACTGGCGGAGGCAACCACGCGCGGGCTTTCTGTTCATCAGATGATCGGCATCCTCCCCGACAAGGCGCGGGAGCTTTACCAGATCCCGGAGCATTTCGAGGCGTGGACAGCCTTGGCCATCGGATACAAAGCCGACCCCGCCAAACTGCCGGATGCGCTCAGGGAGCGTGACATGGCGCTTCGGCAACGAAAACCTTTGAACAAGTTCGTGTTCACAGGCCGGTGGGGACATCCGATGCCACTCGCGTCGAAATCTGCAATCTGATCTTAAAAAGCAATTGCCCTATATGCTCGTCAAGTTATCCACCGAAAAGACCGTGAGTGAAGCTGCGGATGCCCTGCACGCCGCCGTTCAGGCCAATCACTTTGGCGTCATGCAGGTTCACAACCTTAAAGAGACCATGGCGAAGAAAGGCGTGGAGTTCGCCCGCGAGTGTCTGATCTTCGAGGTCTGCCAGCCCCAACATGCGAAGAAAGTTCTCGACCAAAACATGAGCGTCTCAACCGCACTGCCCTGCCGGATTTCCATCTACGAGGAGGGCGGTAAGACCATTCTGGCTACTTTGAAGCCAACCATTCTGCTGGCGATGTTCCAC
>PLHN01000196.1 GCA_003139975.1 Acidobacteriaceae bacterium | reverse complement strand
CTGCGGGTCGACACCGACGGACGCACCGAAGAGAAGCACATCGAAGTAGTGGGCACCGATTCGCCATTTTCGGTGGAAACCTTCGGGCGCCCGCGTCGGATCTCGGTTGATCCGGATAACCACGTGCTGACCAATTCGAAGGAAATCAGGATGCGGTCGTCGATCGTGCGTGGGCAGGGCCTGACGCAACAAGGCGATCTGGCCGGCGCGCTCAGCGAATTCAACAAGGCGCTCGAGGTCAACAAGAACAGCTCACTCGCCCACTACCGCATCGCCGAAGTCTTCTACATGCAAAAAAACTATCAGTCCTCGGCAAACGCCTACCGTGAATCTCTAAATGGCGATGGCGATCCGCGCTGGACCGAGGTCTGGAGCCATCTGCAACTGGGCAAGATTTTTGATATCACCGGCCAGCGCGAGCGCGCTGTAAACGAATACCGCCAGGCGCTGCAGACCAACGACAACACGCAAGGCGCCCTCGATGAAGCCCGCCGCTACATGCAAAAACCCTTCGAGCGCGAACCCGGTCCCGAAGCCGAAAAGTAGAGGACCAGAGTAGTGTTCTGGGGCAACCCGGCCGCGAGCGGCACACAAAGCTGGGCCGCTCGCGAACCGGAAAGGCGAATATCCAGGGTTTATTTGTAGGTGGCGTTGGTGCGCACCAGATTATCCCGGTGCGGAGTGAAGTCCACCATGGAGCCGAATGCCGGTCCATTCATCGGGTTGGCTTTCATCGTTTCCCGCAGCGCCGCATTGACCTTGTCCAGGCCTTCGGCATTCGCGGTGATGTAGAAAATCCAGAACGTGCCGGGCGCCTCCGTGTGAATCGCTTCCGTGTCGATCTCGTACTCGTGCAGCGTGCCATCGGCAAGCAGTTTCTCCATCAGCGGCGCGATGAAATTCTTGCTGAGCGTCTCCACGGCATCGTCCGGGGCATCCGCTTTCAACTTATAGGATGATCCGTGCGTGTAGGCGCCCTTCCACGATCCCGCATGCCAGTTGTAGTACCGGCTGACGTAAATGGCATCCGAATGCCTGGTGGAACTGGCCAGTACTGGCGTTACCGCGCTGCCCGACGAGTAGAACTGATCCAGCACGTTCATCAAGCCAGCCATCGACATGGACGACCACCATTCGTCGTGGGTAAAGCTGTCCGGTTGATGAACCAGATTTACGTCGTTGCCATATCCCACCAGGGCCCCGCTGGCAACGGCTTTATCCAGGATGCTCTGGTCGGCCGCGTCCGCCTTGGCCATGTCTCCCCACTGCCCGCGCGGAATATTCCAGAGCGAGACGTACGAATACATCGGCGGTTTTTCCTTCACTTCCGACATTTGCGCGCGGGCTGGCGCCGGCGTAACAACCGATGCTGCCAGCAGACACACCCCTGCAAAAACTCCCCACAAGTTCTTGTTCATGTTTGTTTTATCCTCGAGGCTTACGCCAGGATTTTGGTCGTTCTATCCTGAGCGCGCAGGAAGTGTACCATCGAGGAACTCCCGGACCGTCTGAATCTATCTGAAGATAAAGAGGAGCAGTTCCTGCGGGGAGATAGCTTTGCTTGCTCAGGGTTGGTCTTGACCCGGGTTGCGGTGGCGCGTAGAGTTTTCACAGGGGTGAGTGGTTTCATGTCCAGCGAAAGCGCCAAATACTTTAAGTTCGGCTCGGTTACCGTGCTGATTCTCGTCTCGCTCGGCTACCTGGCCTATACCGGCGTTCAGGACAGCAGCACAAGCTACTACGTCACGATTCAAGAGCTGCAGAAGATGGCACAACACGGAGACAAGGCCTACTCCAAGCACTTGCGTGTCGCTGGAAACGTCGTGCCCGGATCGATCCGCCGCACCGGCACCCAGGTCAGTTTCATCCTGAAAGAAAATGATCTGACCCTGCCTGTTTCCTACACGGGGACCGAGGCTCCGCCGGACACATTCAAAGACGATTCTCAAGCCCTGGCCGATGGCAGCTTCGGCCGCGACGGCGTCTTCCACGCCAAACAACTTCAGGCCAAGTGTGCGTCCAAGTACGCGCCGAAACCGGGTCAACCCGGAGCGACGCCTGCCGGTGAACCCGCCAAGAGCATGTCGCAGAACACGGGTTCCACTTCCGGCATGGGCAACTAGAACTGCCAACTAGAGTTCAGCGCCCCTGGGGCATTACAATCCAAGCGAATTGACTGACAACGCGGCCGTCATCACCGTCACCAACCTGATCAAGCAGTTCGGCCGCTTCGCCGCGCTGCGCGGCGTCACCGCGGAATTTGCGGGCGGCAAGCTCTATGCCATCCTTGGCGACAACGGCGCCGGCAAAACCACGCTGCTGCGCACGCTAGCCGGCCTCAATCACGCTTCCGGTGGCCAAATCAAAATTCTCGGAGCGACCAAATTCCATGACATCTGCGACCAGGTCGGCTACATGGCGCACCCGTCCCTGCTCTACGACGAAATGAGCGGCATGGAAAACCTAGCCTACTTCGCCCAGCTGTATGGCATCACTGACGGATCGCGAAGCGCCGAAGTGATCCGCGCCGTCGGCCTGGATCCCACGCTCGCGCGTCCTGTAGGCCAGTACTCGCAGGGCATGCGCCAACGCACCTCGCTCGCCCGCGTCCTGCTCCCAGTCCCCGAGCTGCTCCTGCTCGACGAGCCTTTCTCGAACATGGACATCGAATCTGCCCGCCAGATGGTCGAGCTGCTCGCAGGTTTCCGCCAGGGCAACCGCACCATCGTCATCACCACCCATCAGCGCGAGATGGCCGCCCCCATCGCCGACTGGGTTCTCGCCCTCCACGCCGGTCGGCTGATCTCGTTTGAGCCCGGGAGCCCAGCCCTATGAAGACCAACGGCGCCCGC
>PLHN01000446.1:4708-4846 GCA_003139975.1 Acidobacteriaceae bacterium | reverse complement strand
CTCAAGCCGCTGCTGCAGGTTCTCTCCCGTGCCACGCATTAGATAATGATCGAGTTGTCTCACCAGACCTTGGAGTTCCCCGGCGATGCCGTTCAATTCGACCGCGGCTTGGGGTGGGACTTCACCGTAGCCGCGCAT
>PLHN01000446.1:617-4684 GCA_003139975.1 Acidobacteriaceae bacterium | reverse complement strand
GAATCAACTGCGCCCGGATGCGGCTGATATAGTCCTCAACCACGCGTCTCTGGGCAGAAGTGAGATCGGGAGTGTACTGCGGGAACGCGAGCCTGGACGACGAAACACTCAATATGTTCTCCATATCGGCGAGCAGCTTATCGATGTAGCGGCAGGTCACGCTCAGACGGCGCTCATGATTTGAGTTGAGCGAATTTGCCGATCCTTCGGGCATCGTGTCACATCACCTGTAGTATCCAAACTCCGTCTTACAAAGAGCCAACCTGCCCTGTGCCAACAGCGAGCCATGCATCGCGAATCATCCAGCGACTCTCCAATTCATGCGAAAGTCGATGTAGAGAGGGCTGATCTTGATGTGTTCTTCCGACCGATATTTTGGGTGCTTCGCCGTCTCCACCAGCGCCACAATTGCTCCTGGGTTTCCCTCGCTGAACTGCAAGATCTTGTCGAGGAACTCATTCATGTTCGACGCCGTGAGATTTGTGCGCTTGACCACCTCGCGAGCGAACTGCTCTGCCACCGACTTCTCAAAGTTTCGGATTTCGTATTTCTCGGAACGGTCTGAGTAAAGAGGCTGGAGAAAGCCGGTGTCCTCCATGTGACTTGAGAGGGCTACCGCATTTACGGGCGTCGATCCCCAGCTCATCATTTCGCGAACAGCTGACGCGAAGGAGTGTGAAGGATGCACGAGGTGGTCCAAGACAATCGCGTATTGCCCCTCATTTAAGGCATCCATCACAATTCCTTTCAAGGAGACTGCCGATTTTGTCTTGATGACCTCCTCGTTCCGAAAGGCACTCCGCGCGCGTGGGCTACGGAGGCGCAGCAAGCTATTCGCTAGACTGCGAAACACCACGTGTGTGGTGGCGGAATGTTCACAGTAAAGGACTGTCGGGAATTCCGGCAGCAAGCTGCGCAACAGCAGAGTCTTGCCAACACCAGTGGGTCCATGAATAAGGAAGGGGCGCCTCTTCGCGAGGCGCTGCCTGATGGCATGTCTTTCGTCTTCACGGTCAAAGATAGATTCCGCCATCATGTTATCCCTTACCAATGCGCGCGTTGACACGCTACGGCCCCGCCAGGTCCAGCGCGGCTCGAGCGATACTGCGATGTTCAAAACTCCTCACTTTCTCCATCTTGCATAGGCAGAACGGCCGGCATACTTCGCGCTTCGTCCGAGCTCTTTTTCGATCTCCAGGAGGCGGTTGTACTTGGCAATCCGTTCCCCGCGGCACGCTGAGCCGGTCTTCAGCTGGCCGACACCCGTGGCAACGCAGAAATCGGCGATCGTCGTGTCGTCCGTTTCACCTGAGCGGTGGGACACGACAGCCGTGTAATTGTTCTGCTTCGCCATCTCTATGCAGCGCAGCGTTTCGGTCACGGTTCCGATCTGATTCAGTTTGATCAGAATGGAATTGCCTACGCCTTCCTTGATACCTTTGGCAAAGATTTCAGGATTGGTGACAAAGATGTCGTCGGCCACCAGTTGCACCTGTCCCCCAAGCGTGGAAGTCAGTTTCTTCCAACCGGCCCAATCATCCTCGGCAAGCCCATCTTCGAGGGAGTAGAGTGCGGGATATTTCTTAAGCCAATCGGTCCAGAGCGAAATCATGTCATCGGAACTCTTGTGGGACTTATCGGACTTGCGAAATACATACTTGCCATCCTCGTAGAATTCACTGGCAGCGGGATCTAGGTTGATGCCGACATCGCTGCCGAGTTTGTAGCCGGCCTTCTGCACCGCGGCGGATATCAGCTCCATTGGCTCCTCGTTCGATCGCAGACGAGGAGCAAAACCGCCTTCATCACCAACGCTGGTTTCATAGCCTTTCTGGTGCAAAACCTCTTTCAACGCGTGAAAGGTTTCCGCTGCCGCTCGCAGCGCCTCGCTGAAGCTGGGTGCGCCGGCCGGGACGATCATGAATTCCTGAAAGTCCACGTTGTTGTCGGCGTGCCTTCCGCCGTTGAGTACGTTTAGCTGGGGCACAGGTAACAGATACTCGTCGCGCGGGACAAACTGACGATAAAGAGGAATTTTCTTTTCTGCCGCATCGGCCTTGGCTGCCGCGATCGACACCCCGAGCATGGCGTTCGCCCCGAGTTTGGACTTGTTCGGTGTCCCGTCGAGCGCGATCAGTTTTTCGTCCAGGGATTTCTGGTCTGCCGCGTTGAGTCCCTTCACCGCGGGTTGAATCACACTGATAACGTTATGAACCGTCTTCAAAACACCTTTCCCGTTATAGCGACCTTTGTCACCATCACGGAGTTCTACAGCCTCGTGTTTTCCGGTTGAAGCCCCCGAGGGAACCTTGGCTACCCCTGTCGCCCCACTTTCCAGCGTCACGCTCACTTGAATCGTAGGATTTCCACGCGAGTCCAGAATCTCCAGCGCATCAATACTCTTTATCGTCGACATAAGTCTCCTTTGTATGAGTTAAATGAGTTCATCAAACAGAACCAGTCCGGAGTACGGTGATCAAGTCTTTCTCTACATCTTGGGGGAACGACAAAGCTTGCAGTTTCCCCACAGTTTCGTCCACGGGATAAGAAAATGACTTCAGTTCAAAAGTGCCATCTTGCCAAACCGCATAGCATGCGTCCGGTTTGCCGGTTTTCGGCTGACCAAGGCTACCGGGATTGACCACGACACGATCCCCAATCCGCCGTATAAACGGAGTGTGCGCATGCCCGACAAGCAACACATCTGCCGGGACGCTGTCTACTTCGCGAATCCAGTCGTCGGAATCCTCGGGGCAATAGCCATAGAGAGGGTCGGACGGCTTCGCATGGCAGAGATAAAAACGCTTGTCCTGTCTTTGAAGCTCCACGTGAAGTGGCAACTTCCGCAAGAATTCCTTTTGGCTTTTGTTCAACACGGAAGCCGTGTACTGGCGAGTGGTTTCGGCCATGTTTTGGTAGCGCGCCCCACAGCGCGGATCTACTTCGTAGCCGATGGAGTGATCGTGGTTGCCGCGCACCGTGACGACGCTCTTGGCTTTCACAAAATCAACGATTGCAGCAGGGTCCGGTCCGTAGTTGACTAAATCTCCCAGCACCCAGAGTTCGTCGTATGCTTCCGGTAGGCAGCGCAAAGCTTCGTAGTTGCCATGCAAGTCGGTGATGATGACAATCTTCAAGGCTTTTCCTTCTTGATCACACGCCCTTTAGCAGACGTACATCGACGATCTCCATTCGTTGTCGTCCACTCCAGGGGCATACTCCGCAGTCCAACTAGTGAACTACCATCACTGGACAGTGCGCATATCTCAAAGCTCGTTCGGAGACCGAACCTAACATCATTCTGGAAATGCTGGATCGTCCTCGGCGACCCAAAACGATGAGGTCAATGCCGTCCAGCTCAGCCCTGTGAATGATTTGTTCTGCCGGATGGCCCACCGCCATGGCGGTGCTCACGTGGAGGTCGCGCCCGTGGGCTTTTTCCATGAGCTTCTTGAATCCCTCTTCAAAGTGTTCCTTCGCATCGTCCAATACAGCTTCTAATTCGACCGAAGTCGACGGTTCCGGGGGCCGCGCAACCGCAAAAATAAGCACCGTCGCATCCAGGCACTCTGCCAACGAGAAAGCCACATCCACTGCTTTTTCTGATTGCGGTGACCCGTCGTATCCGACCAACAGTTTCCGAAAATACGCGTTCTGTCGTTTTCCCGTCATGCTCCCTCCTAGTTTGCGTTTTGGCTTACAGGCTGAGGTAACACCGACTCTTCCTTTGCCTTACGGGCCAACAAGTGCCTCGGCATGAACCAAGCGTTGGCGATCATAGTGGGGATCACGGCACTCCCAATCACCGTGGCGACCAAATATGAATACTGCGCCTGGGTGATGACACCGTGATTCAGCCCGAACAGCGCGGAAATGGTCCCGAACGTCAGGCCGGTAGACATCATCAACGTGAAGTACAGTCCCTCTTCCTTCTTGTAGTCAAATGCTTTCACCGTGGGATACAGCGGAATGACTTTGGACAGCATCTTGGCGAAAAACAACGCGGTAAATACCAGCGGTGCCGCGATTAGAGCAGGCAGGGATACAAACGATCCCGCCCGAATGAA
>PLHN01000446.1:338-475 GCA_003139975.1 Acidobacteriaceae bacterium | reverse complement strand
TTGAAGAATCGGGGTGTGAGAAAGGGGAGAACCGCGAACACCACGACACTCACTCCTATGAAGACCAAAGTCTTCAAAGTGAAAGGGGAGAAGATCAGTCCAAGAGCAATCACCGTTCCCAGATCGTTAACGAAGCA
>PLHN01000446.1:0-217 GCA_003139975.1 Acidobacteriaceae bacterium | reverse complement strand
CATTTCGTCCGGAAGATCTGGGGGTCGAGCTCTGCTCCGGCCAGAAACGTGAGAACGATTGCGCCCGTGCCGGCTAGAAAGCTAATCCAGCTCGTCTTCCCGCCAAGTTCAGCATGCACGAACAGCGCACCGATCACCAACTGCGCCACGGTGCCGACGACAATTTCGCTTAAAGCAGTGGAGATCCGGAACCAAATGGCAACCAGCGTCGCGATCA
>PLHN01000005.1 GCA_003139975.1 Acidobacteriaceae bacterium | reverse complement strand
CATTTCGTTGTAGCCGGTGATGGAGGCGATGCGCATTTTCTCGGCGTCGGCGGGATCGAGTGCCAGCGCGGCGGCGACCGCGGTTGCGACTTTGGTCCGCAGTGAAACGGCACTTCCCTTTTCGTGGCCCGGAACGGCGTTCATGTGGACCGCATTCGTCATCAGGACGATATAAGTTTTGCTCGCCGGATCAATCCAGAGCGAAGTGCCGGTGAATCCGGTGTGACCGAAACTGCCGACCGGCAGCAGTTCTCCACGATTGGTCGACCATGGAGAGTCGATGTCCCATCCGAAGCCGCGCAGAGATGTGCCGGTTGCCGGTTGCTGCGGCGCCGTCATCTTGGCAATGGTGGGCGAGGTGAGCACCCCGCGCCCGCCATCGAGAAGCGCCTGAGCAAAGATTGCCAGATCATCGGCGGTCGAAAACATGCCGGCATGTCCCGCAACTCCGCCCATGCGTCGCGCCGTTGGATCGTGCACCACGCCGCGCAGCGGGCGATGGTTCTCGTCTTCCGTCGGCGCGATGCGCGGCAGCCACGAAGCCGGTGGCAGGAAGCGCGTCTCCTTCATATCCAGAGGAGCAAATACATGCCGGACCGCGTATTCGCCGAGCGACTCGCCCGACAACTTCTCGACCAGCGCCCCAAGCACGACGAAGTTGACGTCGCTATAGACGAAGGCCGAGCCCGGAGGCCGGTCGGGCACCATCTCAAACGCCATGCGATACGCCGTCTCTTTACCTTCCCATTCTTTGGTCAGATCCAGATCCTCAGGCAGTCCGGAATAATGCACGAGCAACTGTCGGATGGTGATGTCCTGCTTGCCCTTCTGCGCAAATTCGGGGAGGTACCTGGCGCCCGGATCGGCCATGCGAAATTTGCCCTTCTCCCAAAGCTGCATGAGGGCTGTTGTGGTCGCGACTGGTTTCGTAAGCGAAGCGCAGTCGAAGATCGTGTCGAGCGTCATGGGCTCGCGCCGCGGAAGAATGGAGCGATCGCCGTAGGCCTTGCGATAAACGACCTGGCCGTTGTGGCCGACGACGAGCACCGCGCCGGGAATCTGTTGCTGCGCGATGGCGTCGTTGATAATGGGATCGAGGACGGAAAGGCGGGACTCGAGAGACTGCTGAGCGAAAGTGATTGCGTTGCAGAGAACGAGGAATAGAGTTGCACGCCTGAATTTCACGGTTGCTGTGACTCTACACGACCTGCGAGACCACACTCAAGCAACATGGGCCTTCCTGATAACTCTGGTTTGTGAGCGGGCGGCATCCTGGAATGCAACACCCTGGTGAAGCGGCTTTCTGCGCGGACAGGAGTGTCCGCGCTACACTGAGTTTGGTCTTGACCTCGGCCTCAAACCCGTCAGCAAGCTTCTCTTTCCTCGTGCGCAACACGGCTGCGCAGGATGAACGGCTCCGTGGCGCTTTCGACCTTCTTGCTCAGGCCATTGAAGCCCGTACCTTCCCTGGCTGCTCCCTGGCGGTTACGTTCCGCGGAGAACTAGTCGCCTATAAAGCTCTGGGCCGATTTACCTATGAACCGTCTTCGCGCGTGACGGAGTCAGATAGTTTGTTTGACCTCGCCTCGGTCACGAAGGTCGTCGCGACGACTGCGATGGCCATGCTCCTCTATGAGCGCGGTGTGCTCGATCTGGAAGCTCCAGTGGCGGCGGTTGTGCCGGAATTTGCCTCCGGCGATCTCCGGCGCGGCGAAGTCACATTGCGGATGCTGCTGGCGCACAGCTCGGGCCTGCCGGCCTACGAGAAGCTCTTCCTCGACGCTCGGACTCGCGATGAGTTGTTGCGTGCGGCNNTCGACGCGTTCTGCCAGCGCGAAGTGTTTGGCCCGCTCGCCATGTCGCACACGACGTTCAATCCGGCAAGTGCGCTGCGCGAAAGCATTCCGCCCACAGCAGAGGACCGCACATTCCGCAAGCGCATCATCCAGGGCGAAGTGCAGGACGANNGGTGACATAGCTCGTTTTGCCCACTCCCTGCTTAACGGCGGATACCCGATCCTGCGGCCGGAAACGGTCGAGCTCTTTACTCACCGCGAACCGGCGCCGGAAGGCACTTCGCGCGCGCTGGGGTGGGATACCCGTTCGGCGCCGTCGCAATCGGGGAGGTATTTTTCCTCGCGCTCATTCGGGCACCTGGGCTATACGGGAACTTCGCTGTGGATCGATCCGGAGCGCCACCTTTCGATCACCTTGCTCACCAACCGCACCTGGCCCGATTCCAGGAACCAGGCCATCAAACAAATCCGGCCCGCAGTTCACGATGCCGTGGTCGAGGCGTTACAGGCGGAGAAGCGGGCGTGACGCGAAAAGCTGTGGCGTCCAAAGCGAGGAGCATCAACCTCCGCATCCTGGAAACCGAGCAGCCGAACGCGGCCTCGGCCGATCTTGACTGCAGATCGTCGCTGGAGATTGCCCGCATCATCAACACCGAGGACGCTCGCGTCGCGGCCGCGGTCAAGCGAGCTCTGCCGCAGATTGCGCAGGTGGTCGAGTGGATTGCGGCCGCGCTCGCCAAAGGCGGACGCCTGATTTATGTCGGCACCGGAACCAGCGGACGCATCGCCGCGCTCGATGCCGCCGAATGCCCGCCAACGTTCGACACCGACCCAAAGATGGTTCAGTTCGTTATAGCCGGCGGTCCGAAAGCCTTGGCCGAGGCGAGCGAGGCGAGCGAAGATTCGCGCCAACTGGGCCGCCAGGCGATGGCGAAGAAGAAGCCGCGCAGCAACGATGTGGTAGTGGGCGTGGCCGCGAGCGGTCGCACGCCGTTCACAATTGCCGCGATTGAGCATGCGCGCTCGCAGGGGGCAAAGACCGTTGCCGTCGTATGTAACCGCAACTCGCCGCTGCAGAAGGCCGCGCACATTGGCAT
>PLHN01000206.1 GCA_003139975.1 Acidobacteriaceae bacterium | reverse complement strand
GGTGCACAAACTGGTGGTCGGGGCAGGAAAGGATACGAATATTTACCTTGCCGACCGCACGAACATGGGGAAGTTCAATCCGAGTAACAACAACCAGATCTATCAGGAATTGTCCGGGGCTCTAAGCGGACAGGTTTTTTCCGCGCCGGCCTTTGAAGGCGGGCGAATTTACTACGGAGCGGTGGGCAGCCCGATCAAGGCATTTGCGTTCAATGCAAGCGGACAGCTCAACTCGGCTCCGCAAGGAATCACGAGCACGGTTTTTGGCTTTCCGGGAGCGACGCCGAGCATCTCGGGAAATTCCCACGCCAATCTGATCTTGTGGGCCTCCGAGAATACATCGCCGGCTGTCCTGCATGCCTATAACGCGAATGATCTTGGCTTTGAGCTTTATAACTCAAACCAGGCCACGGGCGGGCGCGATCACTTTGGCAACGGAAACAAATTCATTACTCCCACCGTCGCCAACGGAAAGGTCTACGTAGGAACGCAAACCGGCGTCGGAGTGTTCGGGTTGCTGCCGTAGATTCAATGCGTGAAAGCAAGCCCCGCTTTGGCGGGGCTTTTCTTATTTGATATCGCCGCAGGAAGGCCCCAGATATTTGGAAGCGAAGGTCATGTCCATGTTCATGGTGCGGCCATCGCTGTTGCTGACGACGTGCGTTGTGCCTTTCGTGCTGTCGCCGTTCACGACATCCACGGTCGTGATGCCATCGATCGTCGTTTTTTTGCCGTCTTTGCCGGATTCGTCGCAGTGGGTCTTCGCCTCTAAGTGGGTGGGGGAAGAACTCACGGTCGTGTGCGTACAGTTGCCTTCCCTCTTTTCGTTTTCGGCGGCGAAGGCCATTCCCTTCTCGATCTTCTCCCTGGTCACGCAGCTTTTGACGACGGTTGTATTGCCGCTCATCGTCATGCCTTTCTGTTTCATCATCTCTTCAACCCGAGCACGCTGCTCGGGCGGCAATTTGGCCAAGGCGTCTTCCGGCATACCCGGCAGGCCGTTCGATGGGTGCGTTACGGTAACTTCCCACAGACCTTCTTTCACATTGAGCATCGTAGGTTTATCGGCCGCAAACGACGCAAGCGGCAAAAGGGCGATCGAGCAAAAAATCAATTTTGTGCGCATTCGTAATGGTCTCCGTGAAAGGGTTCTATTTCCCGAGCGACAGCATTACACATGGCGAGCTACCGCGCAAACACTCTCATTGCACGATTTGGTACGGGCGCGGACCAATCGCGGCGGCAGATGACACACCGCAACGAGACCAGAAGGGCCGTTCTTTAATCTGTATTGTTCGTTCTGCGCTGTAGGTTCTGCGTTGTGCGCTCAGCGTTCTATGCGCGGTTCTGCCCGTGCAGTCCGCTGTGCTTGAGCGCGGAGCGGGTTTCGGAAATCTCGTTGCTCAGGATGCTCATCACCTCGAAGCAAAGTATGGAATTCTGGCGCAGGCAGTCGGCGAGCGCTTTTTGGGACACGCAGGCCAGTTCCGCCTGCTCGACGACTTCGGCCGCAAGGCTGTAGTGCGAACCGCCGACCGCGGAAGGCAAGCCCACCACGCATCCTGCCCCCAAAATGCGGGGCCGAAAAGCAGTGTCCGCGGCCTCGAGAGACAGGCGCACTTTGCCCGAACAAACCAGGAACACCCCGGTGCAAGCGTCGCCGCGGCGGAACAGAACAGTGCCCTTTGGCTTGGAAACCTTAGTAGAAAGCACTAAAAGTTGCTCGCGCAAAGCGGCCGAAACGACGAGGCCATCCGAACCGGAGCCCATAGACCTGTTCCCCCATGTTCGTCTCTTGTATCGGGGAATGAACATCGGTTCTGTGACGCTCATCACCGGTGCGTGTGAGGTGTTTTGCGATGCGGCGAGGCGCGCACGGTGCATCTCAAGCAACCGGGCCGCGAATCCGCCTTGTTTTGCGCCTGCAACGCCGATGTGTTACAAGCATCAAAACAGCTGAGGGAAAATGCGTTCTTCTGAGTTCATTTTTTGGGAAGTGGATGTNNTTTCCTCCACACTGCCTGAAAGGCACGCCGGGTGCGGAGTTGCTGCCAGAAGCACTGGCCGAAAAAGTGCTGCAGATTGAAAATCTGCCGAGATCGAAGGTGCCCGACGACCTTTCCCCCTACCAGCAAATCATTCTCGAGAAACAAACACTCGACGTCTTCCAAACCCTGCACGCCGATGAACTCGTGAACCGACTCGGCACGCAGCCGGAGTTTGTTGTCTTCGGGGTCGTTACAGAGTACTGCGTAGCTTGCGCCGTCAAAGGACTGCTCCAGCGCAAACGCCGCGTGGCCGTGGTGCGGGATGCGATTCAGACGCTGGCGGCGGAAGCCGGAGCGAAAACACTGACCGAGTTTCAGGAACTGGGCGCGCGACTCGTGACTACCGATGACGCTTTAGCCGAAATCTCACGAACCTGAATCATCTCCTCCCGTAATCTCTGTGCACTCCGTGCTTGAGATTTGTCGCTGCCGAAAGCTCCCATCTCTACAGCAGCATCCCGGCAATCGACGCCGACATCAGATTCGCCATCGTACCCGCCAGCATGGCGCGGATTCCCAGCTTCGCCAGTTCGCCGCGCTTGTTGGGGGCGAGCGCGCCGATTCCGCCCATCTGAATTCCGATGGAGCTGAAGTTCGCAAACCCGCAAAGCGCGAAGGTTGCGATGGTGAAAGAG
>PLHN01000380.1 GCA_003139975.1 Acidobacteriaceae bacterium | reverse complement strand
CGTGGAAATCGTGGATTACCACTAGATCGAGACCTAAATGTATGACTAAGCTAAAGAGTAAGGTCTTCGCCATTCATCCGGGAGAGATTCTCAGGACCGAATTCATGGAACCCCTGGGGGTAAGCGCGTATGCGCTGGCGAAGGCGCTGGATTTTCCCGGCCTCTATGAAGTCGTGCGGGGAGACCGTTCCATCAGCGCTGACACGGCCATCCGCCTGGGAAAGTATTTCGGCCTGCCCGCGCAATTCTGGCTCAACCTGCAGAATGATTACGATCTGCGGCTTGCAGCGGCCAGCGGTGTCGGCAAGAAAATCAAGCCGCGAACAGCAACTCAGGTGCGAAGCCAAGTTGGCACAAGACTGGCCGCCACACGGTAACGGCGAATACGTGGCATGCAATCCGAGATTGCCGACGGCTGTGTTTGATGGACACACGCGCGGACAGGTGAGAGCGGTCTCGGACTTCGCCACTCACGTCTGAACGGGGAGAACTCCTGACGCCTCTGGGTGCGGAGAAGATGCAGGGGTCTTTCGACTCCGCAGGAACTTCACTTCGTGAAGTTCCTGCTCCGCTCAAGATGACAGCGCGTACTTTCTATTCGGCAGGCAACATCGAGGTTGTTCTGAGAAGTGGGAGCTGGGAACCGAGAATTGGCCACTGACAACTGGCACCTGAGAATTTGTTTTGATCGCAAGATTCGGATAGTCCACGCGGCGCGCTTCGCCTATGTTAGCGGCATGACAAGCAATGCGATACTTTCCGAAGACGAAGTCATCCAACAGGCAGACGAAATGAGATCTACTCCCGCAAATCGAAGCGAAGCCCGACGCTGGCAGGCAGTTCTGAAACGCGATAGCACGCTCGACGGCGCGTTTGTTTTTGGCGTTTCGAGCACGGGGGTTTTCTGCCGGCCGTCGTGCCCGGCGCGGCGGCCGCGGCGCGAGAATGTGCAGTTCTTCGAGCACGCGACCGCGGCGGAGCAGGCGGGCTACCGGGCGTGCCTGCGTTGCCGGCCCAAGGCTGTGGATGGGAATCCGCAGTCGGCGGTGGTGCGGGCGGCTTGCAGGTACATCGAGCAACATATTGAAGACCGGCTCACGCTCAGCGGGCTGGCCAAGCAGGTCCGGCGCAGTCCGTTTCATTTGCAACGGACGTTCAAGACCGTGCTGGGCGTTTCCCCGAAAGCCTACATGGACGCGTGCCGACTGCGGCAGGTGAAGCAGAACCTGCGGGATGGACACGACGTGACGACGTCGCTCTATGCCGCGGGGTACGGGTCGAGTAGCCGGCTTTACGAGCGCACGGCGGGGCAACTGGGAATGACTCCGGAAAAGTACCGGCGGGGCGCGGTTGCCACCGTGGTGCGCTATACGATTGCGGCGTCGCCACTGGGGCGCATGCTGATTGCCGTTACCGATAAGGGGATTTGCGCGATCCAGTTCGCGGACTCCGAGGCGGCGTTGCAGCAAGGGTTGATGCGCGAGTTTCCGTTTGCGGTGCGGAAGCGGGACGATGCGGCGCTGGCGGAATGGAAGACAAGCCTGGGGCGGCTGATTGACGGGCAGGAGGCGCATCCGTCATCATCATTGCCGCTCGATATTCGGGCGACGGCTTTCCAGCGGCGGGTGTGGGAGTGTCTGCAGAAAATTCCGCGCGGAGAGACGCGCTCGTATAGCGCGGTGGCGAAGAAGATCGGCATGCCGAAGGCGGCGCGGGCCGTGGCTCGGGCATGCGCTACGAATCCGGTCGCGGTCGCAATTCCCTGCCATCGCGTGGTGCGCGAAGACGGCGAGTCCGGCGGCTACCGCTGGGGTGTGGAGAGAAAGGAGAAGTTGCTGGCGATGGAGCGGGGGGCCGGTGCATAGCGTTGTGGGAGTAATGGCGAGGCCGTGCCAAAGTTTAACTAGAATTGTGGGAACAGGCCACTAATCCATACTCAGTGCCAGACGGGTTCCGGCCAGTTCCCACCACGAGTTCAGCCTGACCCGGCCGAGCAGCGTGGCCTGACTCGGGGGCTTACTTCCTTATTTCATTTCGGTTTTCGCGGATTTGGGCGCATGGCCTTTTAGTTCGACCACGATCAGATCCATTGCGGCGTCGCCGGTGTTTTCCGGCAGGTGGGTCGCAGCGGCGCTGTACATCGCTTCGCCGGCCTTGACGGTGAATTCCTGCTTTTTGCCATCGGGAAAGGTGAACACGCCTTTAGCGTCGGTGAGGAACACTGCTACCGTGGCAGGATGGCTGTGCATGACCGATTTCTCGTGCGGGCCGTAGTGGACTTTCAGGATTCGTACCCGGTCGTTTTCGCTCACGACGGTGTAATGCTTGGGATCAACTTTGGCCGCATCCTGGGCCGAAACGATTGGGGCGAGACAAAGGCACGCCGCTACCCCATACAGCGCTAGTCGCACTCGCATGTTGTTCTCCTTGGGTTTCGTGGGATTTATTGAAAAGCCGGACAACACTACTGCAGCAGGATATCGATGTCAATCTGGAGCAATGAGGGGCCCCACTTCAGTGCCATTCCCAAGGCCTTGCGTATGCGGTAACTTTCTACTTGAGTAGGCTTCGGGGGAGGGCTGCTCGACTAACGTCCCACGACTCTTTGAGTCTGGGGCGTTTTGTTTTGCCCACATTGTTAGTGCGAGAGGGCCTACCGCGTCAGGGCGTCGTATTTCTTCCGCGCTTGCTCAAGCATTGTCAGCACGGACTGTTTTTCCGCGTCGGTGTTCCAGGACGTGTTGCTCTGCACAGCGGCAATCAGTCGGTCCATCCAGGTCACGAAGTAAGTCGCGTCGGGAGGGCTGTGAAGCGGCTTGCCGGGTACAGTCACGTAGATCGGGCTGGTGGTTGCGTAGGGATAGATATCGAGGATAGGGTATTCAGCCTTTTCGCTGAAGGCGCGCAGGACGCACCAGCCGCTGGTTGCGATGGGGATTGATCCGTCGACCTGGGCGGAGGTGCGGTCGGCGTCGAGCGTTAGTTCGCGTGCGACTTGGCCGTTGCAGACGATTTGCAGGTGATCGATGGGAACGATGGAGAAGAGTTGGGCAGAGAAGTGTATATCTTGTGGGTTGTCCGGGTGCGTCTTCTTCTGCAGATTCACTTCGCTGCCGATGGGTTGGTCGCCGAGCTCGAAGCGCAGCAGCGGCCCGTTGGTGGCGAAGGTGCGGCCAGCTTTGATTGCAGACAGCCAGGTCTCGATCTTCACCGGGGCCTTTGGAACTTGCGCATAGACTCGGTTCAGACCGATGGGACCACGGAGAGAGGCGTAATTGCCCATGAAGTCTGTACCTGCGGCAGTGGGCAGACGGAAACCGCAATTCAAGAGCTTGTACCAGACTTCGGCGGTGGATTTGTGATCGGAAAAGCCGACGACCTCGATGTAATCGACCTTGCCGAGGGCCACGTCGGCGGGGAGTTCGTCGGTGAGAGACTCGTCTTTCACCGGGTCGGGGAAAGTGTCGAAGGGATGGACGTAACCGACCAGTGCGCCCTGCGCGTGCGCCATATCGGCTACGCCGGCATTCGTGGGATACAGGCTGGCAGCGGCAGTGTTGGGGTAGGCGACGTAGCCGGGGAGCAGGAAATTGTGAGTCAGGTTGAGCAGGCCGAGATGGCCCCAGTAACTGGTGTGAAACTCCTGACCATGAAATAGTAAGTGGTCGTTGGTGGAGGCGGGATCGAGTTTTGGGGAGAAAAAAGAGATATCGGGGATGCGTTGCTCTTTATTGACGATCAGATTCTCGACAACGGCGACATCTTCGGCCGCCGCCTGCTCGATCAGATGCTTCGGCGTATTGCGGTAGGTTCCGGCGTAGTTCATGTGCACGTGGACGTCGCCGCTCACCCAGCGCGTTGAAGCCTCGTGGGGAGGAAAGAGCGGGTTGATTCGAACTCCGATCTGGGTGGTTTCACGGGCCTTTACATTTGCTTTGTTTCGCTCGAAGTGGTTTTCGAAGCCGCGCATGACGTCGACTTGCACTTGGCCGGCGGGGACGGTAATTTCCGATTCACCCGCCGTATCGAAATAGTGCGCTTCGAACGGGCGCTCGGAGCGGGTGAAGCTGTCGTCGGCGTAGATCCAGGCGTTGTCGGGGGAGTAAGCGCGTCCGTCGGCTGCGGTCACGAAGACGCGCGCTGCGACCGGCTTCCCAAGGTCGCCAATAACCTTCAGCGAGATCTTCCCCATCGGCTTCAGGAACGTCCGCTCGCGCGCGACGACTTCGGTCTGCGCTCCGCCGGGAATTGTCTGGACCCACAGAGACGTGTTCCCGCCTCGATTGGAGATGAAGGCAATCTTGGTCCCGTCCGGTGACCAACGTGGATCTGTATTGTCGTAATCGCCGTAGGAAATTGGGAAGGCGTCGCCGCCTTCGGCGGGCATGAGCCAAAGCTGATGCCACTGCTGCCCGAGATAGGACGCATAGACCATGCGCTTGCCGTCGGGTGAAAAATCGGGACGCGCCTTCCAGTTGGTTTCCTCATAATGGATTTCGCGCGCTTCGGCTCCCGGTTCGGCCTTCATTCGCCAAAATCCGCCAGTGCCGTGGATGTGGCCGCGGTTTGAGATGAACAGAATGTCCGAACCATCGCGCGACCATACGGGGCTGATTTCATGATCGACTTTGCTGTAGTAGTAGCGCGGCAGTGGGCTGACGCGTTCGGGCGTAAGCTGCTGAACGTTGGTGAGAGAACCGTCGGCGAAGCTGGCGATGAAGATGTGGAAGTGGCCTTCATACGATGTTGAGACGAAGGCCAGGCGCTTGCCGTCGGGAGAAAGGCGCGGCTCGACATTGACCGCGCCCCCGGATGTTATCTGCTGCAGCCGGCGGTTGCGCACATCCAACGACCACAACTCGACGGCATCGTGATCGTAGCGCGCGAACACGATCCAGCGGCCATCGCTGGACCAGTCGGGTTGATAGTCGTAGCCGGGGCCAGCGGTGAGTTGCTCCGCGGCGGCGCTCCCCAGTTCCTGCCGCCACAGCGATCCGGCCATCGAGTAGACCAGGGACTTCGAGTCGGGCGACCAGGCTGCGGCACTGGGCCCGGTGGTGAGCTGCGGCAGGTACATTTCGCGGTAGTAGTAGGAATGAGGCAGGTCGATCTGCTTGAGCACGGGCTCGCGCTGGGCTAGGCAGGCAGTCGAGGAAAGCAGAAAGAAGCAGATCGCGCGGTACATTAAAGTTCTCCGCAAGGAAGTAAAGCACAAAATGGCGGCAAGCGACGAACGGGTCAGGCCCGACGGGCGGGACCCCATCACGGACTTTGCTTACTCAGTGGCTTGAGTTAAGGTCTTAGCCGGAGATGAAGCACAGGGTTCTGTTATTGGCTATCGCCGGCATCGCGTTGAGTGCGAGTCTCAGCGCGATAAATATTTTTCTGACGCCGCTGCCTGCCTGTTTGCTCTTGACGGTGCGGTGGATCGCGATTGCGCTCCTGGCGGTTTATGGCTTGTACAGACGGTCGCTCGCGGTTTGGATTCTGGTGGCGATGGTGGCGGCGCGCTCCTCTGCAATGGCGTTTAACCGCTGGGCCGACGCGGAGCTGGATGCNNGCGGTCAAGCTGCAGCCGATTGGGGCGATTTTTCTGCGGCTGATCAAGACGATCATTGCTCCCCTGCTCTTTGCCACGCTGGTCGGCGGCATTGCGGCGCACTCCGATCTTAAGAAGGTTGGGCGCATGGGAATCAAGGCGATCGTCTACTTTGAAATCATCACCACGCTGGCGCTGATTATTGGCCTGGCTGCGATCAATATCAGCAAAGCCGGTGCTGGCGTGCATCTGGCCGCGCCGGGCGGCGAAAATCTGCCGGTGCAGAAGTTGACGGCAGCGGAAACCATCTTGCATATCTTCCCGGAAAATATTGCCAAGTCGATCGCCGAAGGACAGGTGCTGCAAGTTGTGGTCTTCAGCATTCTGTTTGGGATGGCGCTCGCGATGGTGCCCGAGGAACGCCGCCGGCCTTTGCTGAAGCTGACCGACAGCCTGGCGGCGACGATGTTTAAGTTTACGAATCTGGTGATGTACTTCGCCCCGTTTGGCGTGGGCGCGGCGATTGCCTACACGGTCGGCAACACTGGCATCGGAGTCCTGCTGAATCTGGCCAAACTGCTTGGTACGCTCTATGCAGCGCTCGCGGTTTTCATCTTCTGCGTGCTGCTGCCGGTGGCGCTGTTAGCGCGGGTGCCGCTGAAGAAGTTTGTTGCCGCCGTGGCCGAGCCGGTTTCGATTGCATTCGGAACGTCGAGCTCCGAAGCTGCGTTGCCGCGCGCCATGGAGGCCATGGAAGGTCTGGGCGTACCGCGGCAAGTGGTGGCATTCGTTATGCCGACGGGTTACAGCTTCAACCTGGACGGAAGTACGTTGTATCTATCCCTGGCGGCGATTTTTGTGGCTCAAGCCGCGGGAATACATCTCAGCCTGGGACGACAGCTACTGCTCCTGATTACTCTCATGCTGACTAGCAAAGGTGTGGCGGGGGTATCTCGTGCCGCTATCGTCATTCTGCTCGGGACGGTTGGATCGTTTGGCCTGCCGGCCGAACCGGTCTTCATCCTTCTCGGGATCGATCCCCTGATGGATATGGCGCGAACCGCCATCAATGTTTTGGGGAACTGCCTGGCCACCGTGGTCGTAGCACGTTGGGAAGGCGATTTTTGAAGGTAGCCCAGCGCCGCTCTTTGCCCTAAACAGCCCGCCAAACCGCATGAAAACGCCTGCCCAGCGCGCATTGTGGACCGAAAGTAACTTCAATTACTGAAGCTCATGGTCACGGGGAATCTTTCCGCTTCCTCGCATAGGTGCGAAATTGTTGGAGCGGGATCGGTAAGTGGGAGAGAAAGGAATTCATGGATCACGATAACCGGGAGAGCATGGAGGAAATTCAACTTCGTATCTTGCGCGTGACTGACGATTTGCGGGTCATCCAGAGCGAACTTAACTGCGCCGCCATGCAAGCCCCCACCGACCCGGAACTGCTCGAGGCGCTGGCCGACTCGTCGCAGTTGGAGTCGATCCACGTACTCAAGTCGGCGCTCGATCAGATGCGGCACTTCCTGTGGTTCTACATGCAGGTGGTGACCAGCGATTCGGAAATGGGCGAGAAATTTCGCCAGACCGTCCGGCAAGAGGCGACGGCGCGGGACCCTGAACTCGACCAGCAGTTTCAGAGTGCCACCGACGCCATCATGCTGCGGTATATTGCGGACAGCCGGTTCCGCAAGCCGAATTAGGGGTGTCCGCCTCCACAGACGCCGTTGCGACCTTCGCGTTGCCGTTGAAGTAAAATTCAGCGGTTGACGCATTCTGCGCAGATACGCTTCGCCGAGCCCGCCGACGCCTTCGCCATCGCCGCTCTGGTGAATGCTGCTTTTCGGCCAGAGCGCTTCTTTATCGATACCGAGCGCACCAACCCTGAGAAAGTTGCAGCCCTTCTTCAGACCGGAAAATTCCTCTTGCTGTTCGAGGACGGAGTACTGGCCGGCTGCGTTTACACCCAGTTGCGCGGCGAGCGAGGTTACTTCGGATTGCTGGCTGTCGATCCGCAACGACAACGCTCGGGAATCGGTGCTCGCCTGATTGCCGCAGCCGAACAGCACTGTCGCGCCGCCAGTTGCCGGTTTATGGATCTCACATTCGTGAATGTTCGGAAGGAGTTGCCTGGGTATTACCGGCGCTTCGGTTACACGGAGAATGGCACTCTACCCTTCCCGCCTGAGGCGGCGACAAAGATTCCTGTACACCTGGTGCGGATGTCGAAGGCGCTGTAGAGATCTGCCTTGTCAGGCGGTAGTCTCGAATCGTCCAGCGCGAAAAAAAGGGCGCGCCCGAAGCGCGCCCGTTAACCGGAGGAACAACAATCAATAACCAACAACAAGGTTCAGCAGGACAAACTTGTTTTCATCGTCCGAAACCGGCCGACTGCATGGACTGCCGGGAAATGTCAGATGTGGACGCAATTCCCTGCATGCGCAGCTTGAATTCGTCGGCGTTCGACGCGTTTTCGAGAGCGGTGTCGTAATTCACCAGGCCCGCCTGGAACAAATCCCAGAGNNTGGTCGAAGGTCTGCATGCCGTATTGCGAGGTGCCGGCAGAAATCGCGTCGCGAATGGCGCGCGTTTTTTCGGGCACCAGGATGCACTCGCGAATGTATGGCGTTGTCACCATCACTTCGACGGCGGGCACGCGACCCTCGGCATCGGACCGTCGGACGAGGCGCTGGCTGACGATGGCGCGCAAAACGGCCGCCAGTTGCAGCCGGATCTGTTTCTGCTCCGGCGGCGGGAAGATGGCGATGATGCGGTTGATGCTTTCGACCGCATCGAGCGTGTGCAAGGTGGAGAAAACCATGTGGCCGGTTTCGGCCGCGTGGAGCGCGGTGCCAATCGTTTCCAGATCGCGCATTTCGCCCACCAGGATGACATCCGGATCCTGACGCAAGCTGGCGCGCAGCGCCGCCCCAAACGAGGGAGTATCGACTTCCACTTCGCGCTGGTTGCAGTACCCCTTTTTATCGCGGTGCAGGAATTCGATGGGATCTTCGATGGTGATGATGTGCTCGGCGCGGGTGGAGTTGATGCGGTCGACCATGGCGGCGAGTGTCGTGGATTTGCCGGAGCCGGTAACGCCGGTCACCAGCACAAGCCCACGAGGCATGTCGCAGATCTGCTCGACCACCTTGGGCAGAAACAGCTCATCGAGAGCACGAATCTTGGTCGGGATGACGCGGAGCACCAGTCCGACGTTGCCGCGTTGCTGAAAGACGTTGACACGGAAGCGCCCCAGTCCGGCGACGCCGTAGGCCATGTCGATTTCCGTGGTCTCTTTGAATTTCTGCTTTTGCCGGGCCGACATCATGCTGAAGGCCATGTTGAGCATGTCCTCGGCGGAGACGCGCGGCTGGTCGGTCAGCGGGATCAGTTCGCCATCGATGCGCAGATGCGGGTAGTTGCCGACCTTGAGGTGCAAGTCAGAGGCTCGCCGCTCCATGGCAATACGCAGCAGGTCGTCAATATTCATGCGGACAGGCTCCAGCTACGTATCATGACTGGCGCGGGGCGTTACGGCGAGATGACGGAGGTAATGGGACTTTGGCTAGTAGCCTCTAGCTGTGAGCTGTTAGCTTTTGGCCACCCCGACCGGGATAGGCATGGGCTTTTGCGGATACGGGGGGCGCGATTCTTGATTTTGTTGACTTAGTTCACTGACTTAGCTAACCTTGCTTTTATGGAAGTCAACATTCACGAGGCGAAGACGCAGCTTTCCAGGTTGCTGCGGCGGGTGGCCGAAGGCGAGGAGATCACGATTGCGCGGGCCGGAGTGCCGGTGGCGAAGTTGATAGCGGCTCCGCCAGCCAATCGCCTCCGGCCCCTGGGAGCGATGGAAGGGCAGATCTACATCGCGGAAGACTTCGACGCTCCGTTTCCCGACGACCTGGTTGCGCTGTTCTACGGTGAGGAACCGAAGCGCAAGAAACCGTCGCGCGCGAAAGCGAAAAAACTGGCGGGGAAACCCGCCCGACGATGAAATTCCTGCTTGATACCGTGGTCTGGCTCTGGAGCGTCGGGGAGGTCGCCCGCATCAATGGAGCGGCGCGGGAGGTATTGACGTCGCCCGAGCACGAACTTTATTTTTCGGCCGCGAGCGTTTGGGAGATCGCGATCAAGACAAGTATCGGCAAGATGCAATTGCCCGAATCCCCTCTTCAGGTGGTTCCCAGAGAAACCGAACGGCAAGGGCTAAGGCCACTGCCGGTGAGCTATTCCCATGCTCTAGCGGTTTGTGATCTGCCCTTGCATCATAGCGATCCTTTTGACCGTTTG
The DNA here is from genome assembly GCA_003139975.1 of Acidobacteriaceae bacterium. Classification (GTDB taxonomy): domain Bacteria; phylum Acidobacteriota; class Terriglobia; order Terriglobales; family Acidobacteriaceae; genus Acidiflorens. Next base: position 3,285 of record PLHN01000380.1, on the reverse strand, counting down.
CTTGTCGCACAGGCCCGATACGAGGGTCTGACACTGATCACTGCGGACCGGCACATGCAGCTTTATCCTGTGGAAATTCTCTGGGCCGGACGATGAAAAAGCCGCCCGCGGCAGCAGGATCGCTGAATGGGGCGGCTTCTCTGTAAATGTCCCCGCGGGCGATTGCGCCCGCGCCACACAATCCACCTACACGATCAGGCGGCGCTGGTTTTCTGGCCGGGCATCTGGAACGGCTCGTCGTAGCTGCCGCCGTAGATCTGGGGCACTTTCGAGCCCATGGGGCGCAGATAAGTTGCAAGCTCGCCGCGATGGTGAATGCTGTGATTGTTGAGGAATCCGAGATAGAAGGCGGCTGGCAGGTTGAACATTCCGGCGAAATCGACCGGGGTGGCTAACTGCGCGGGCGACATGGCGCGGACGCGTGCGATGCCGCGCTTCATCTCGCGGTCATACCAGGCGACCAAATCGGCGATGTTCTTAGGTTTGTCGGCGCGCACTTTTTCGGCCATCGTGAACTTCATATCGGCAATGCTGTCGAGGAAATCGACGTCGGCGTCGGCAATATGCCAGGCCAGTTCCCAGGCGGTGCGGGCGTGGGGATCGGGGCGGTGGTCGTGCTTGCCATCGGGCACAGCGGCAAGGACCTTCTTGGTGGTCTCCATTTCACGTGCGACGCCATCGAGCATCATGGCGCTGTAGATGGCAACAAACTCGGGCGTGGGTGCATGGCTGGGAGCGGGCATGGGATTTCTCCTTCGAATTTGGGATTGTCAGGCTCGGCTGACGAAGAGGCGGTTTGTACTCTAGTCGAAAGAAAAAACGAAAGTCAAGGGTCTTCGGAAGCTGTTTTGCACCGCGCGTTCGGCAAGAACTTTGCTTTGCGACTGGGGTTTATGATCCTCGCCGGCTCGTCCGCTCATCCAATCATCGGGCGGCTTACCTTCGACTGGGGGGATTTTCATGAATGCAACTGTGCGGTATCTGGTGCGAGCCATCAGAATGCAACGGCCACCGATTTGCCCATTCGCCCGGGCCGCGACCGTGACCGCATTCTTGGCACTCGGGCAGCTTTTGGCATGGGCCGAGCCTCCCGCAGCGGCGAGCGGTCCGTTAATCGTGAACGACAAGAGCCATGTCGTAGTGATGGAGTACGAAGCGTGGTTCGGGCCGAAGGCGGTGACATTTCAAGGTTTCTCCGCGCTACCCGTTTTGCAGTCGGCTGACATGCAGGCTGTGGGCGGCGGCTATGACAGCGCGGACCCGGCGATTATCAAACAGCATGTCGCATGGATCGAGTCTATGGGGGCCGACGCGGCCATCAGCGAAGTGACCAATAATGTGAGCTGTATTTTCAATAGCGAGTGGTTCGTCAAGAAATACGTCCGGAACTGTACTCCGGCTTTTCGGGCGTATAACCGGCAAATCCGCGATAACACGGGCAATCTGTATCCTGCGTGGACGGCGCTGGGGACGCGCATGAAGCTGATTCCCCTGCTCGGCGGCATCGACAACAACGTCTTGATCAAGGACCAGGACGGAAAGACGGCCTTCGAGAAGGAAGCGGAATTCTTCGGCGAACTCTCGCAGCGGTATCCAAATCTGAACGTGATTTACCAAGGCAAGCCGCTGATGCTTATTTTTATTGGCGCGGCGCAGGATCCGAACATTGCCGACCATCCTCTCTGGTATCGGCTGGAGCAGTTTCTGGCAAGCCATCCTGAGATCGGCCAGAAATACACTTTCAGGCTGATGGCGGGATATCTCGACAGCCAGCCGGATTTGTGGGCAGCACAGGGCACGCCAAACGCGCCGGTTCAGATCAATCCCGCATATGGCTTTTGGAGTTGGGTCGACCGGCTCAACACTTCCTGCACGGAGCCGTTATGCCCGTACTATCCTTCCTATAATCTGGCCGGCTCGCGAGTAGAGAATTTTACGGCTTCGATCGCGACTGCGGGACAAGATGGATGGGGCTGTCCTCATCCCGAATCTCTGCCCTATTGTCCAGATGACGCGCTGCGTTTCGGAAGCGACGGAGGCTACGACACATTTGCGTCCTTCATGGGCTATGCGACTCAACTAGCTCCAATCTTTTTGATCATTCATCAGTTCAATGAATTTGGTCCGCCTGACGAGGGGTTCGACGCCAACACCCACGACGATATTGAGCCCGCGAATTTGTGGGGGCGGGGGGATTTGAAAATTGTGAGGGATGAGATCGCGGCCTACCAGAAGGAAGTGCGGTAATTGCGGAGTGCAGGCATTGTCGTAACGGCAGCTTTCATGGCTTTTCCGAAGGTTGAAAGCCCTTACCAACACGTACGGATGCGACGACGTCGCGGTTGCAAAGCGCCGCCAACCAAGGGTCATTCGGCAGCTGCCGGACCGCGCCAATACCTTAAGTTGTGAGGATCAAGTGTTTTTTTTGGTTCCCCCTTGCATTCCCCTGCACAGTTTGGTATAAACATTGAGATCGAGGACAGTGATTGAGTGTCTGGGCTGCCTGCTGAAACCTCGCGGCGGCTTTTGGCATCTAATTCAGTAAGCCTCCAATTAACCCCATTTTTCCCGGGGTTCGCATTCGGGGACAGAGTTCCCTGAAGGGTTTCCGCGTAGAGCAGAGCCTCCAAGCGATCTTTATTATTGAGCCGTCTTCCGCTTCGGCGTGCGCCGATTTCTTGCCACCTGCGCGGAAGAGCGTTTTCGAGTGCGCTGTAAAGAGTTCTCCAGTAAAGAGTTGCACGATGTGCAGCCCGCTTTGGATGGAAGCTCCCCGTACTGTTGAAAACAGGTGGAAATCCTGTGATTCCAGCGGGTTGACAGCGATGGCGAGAACGAATAGGTTTGACAGGTTTCGAGGACGTGCGGGTTTGCCTTAGGGCAGGCCGGTGCGGACTGAATACGCACCGCTCAGGCGGAAATGCGAGTCGGTCTTTGACAAAAGGTTGAACGTGCCAGTCGTGAGTGTGGCGCGGACACTTGTCCGCGTTATACGGGCATCGCACCGGAGTTTCGGCTCTGGTTCGGTGCTGTAAGAAATGTTCGGGCTCAAAGTCTGAACGTACTCACAAATTGGGCCTCTGTCCCTCAGCGGGACGGAGGCAGTCGGTCTACCCAGACCGACTTCAGGTTTCAAACGAGAGTTTGATCCTGGCTCAGAATCAACGCTGGCGGCGTGCCTAACACATGCAAGTCGAACGGAGTCCATCCAGTGGCAACACTGGTGAAGATTCAGTGGCGAACGGGTGCGGAACACGTGAGCAACCTGCCCCGAAGATCGGGATA
>PLHN01000159.1 GCA_003139975.1 Acidobacteriaceae bacterium | reverse complement strand
ACGTGCATGTCGATGCTGCGGTCAAAGGGCATGAACTTGCGACTCAGCACGGCATTCACCAACCGCTCGCGCGTCACCACGCGCCCGGCCTCGCGCAGCAATACTTCAAGCAAGTTGAATTCCACCGATGTCAGATCCACCGGTTGTCCCGCGCGCAGGACGGTTCGCGTCGCCGGATCCAGTTCCACATCGCCCACAGTCAGCACCTCCGGCACTGCATCCGCGGCCTTTGCCGGCTTGGTGCGCCGTAGAATCGCGCGAATGCGCGCCACCAGTTCGCGCGGATTAAACGGCTTCGGGAGATAGTCGTCGGCGCCGATTTCGAGGCCAACAATTCGGTCCACGTCCTCCCCGCGGGCAGTGAGGAGCAGCACGGGCGTCTTCGACACGCTGCGAATCCGGCGTAGCACTTCAAAGCCGTTGATTCCGGGCAGCATCACATCCAGCACAACCAGGGCAAACTCATTGGTCAAAGCCTGCTGCAGGCCGGCTTCTCCATCGTGCACGGCCTTCAGGTTGAACCCCTCCGTCGTCAGATACTCCTCGACCAGCCCGCACAACTCGACGTCGTCATCCACGACCAAGATGCGTTCCATTCTTCTATTCATGTAACACCTTCGTTCGCCCCGCCGCGGTAAAGATTTGTGATTTGTCAGCTTCTAGCTTCTAGCCTCTAGCTACTAGCTCCTAGCAACCCCCGACCCGGACAGCTAGAAGCTAGCAGCTGCCTTTACAAAACTTTACCGCGCTTGACCGACTCTTTACCCCCTTTTCTCCGCAAAAGTGTTCTTATTCTCGTATCAAAGCAATCCGGGCTGCCTCCCGGACACCAAGGAGATCATGATGAAATCGATTCACTTTCGCGTCCTTTCGATCGGCGGTGCACTCCTGCTAGGCGTGGCAGCCCTGTTCGCTCAGGGTATGCACGGCCATGGCGGCCCCGATGGCATGTTCGGCCACATGCTTAACTACTACGCCGACGCTCTCGATCTGACCAGCGCCCAACAGGATCAGATCAAGGCTATCTGGCAAAAAGAAAAGCCGACAATTAAACCTCTCATGCAACAAATGCATCAGAACCGCGCAGCCATGGATGCCCTGGTAGAGAACGGCGCATTCGATGAGGCCAAAGTGCAAGCTCTGGCTACGCAGCACGCACAGACCAGCGTCGCCCTTGAGGTCGAACATGCGCGCATGAAATCGCAGATGTTGCAGGTTCTGACCGCGGACCAGAAAACCAAGTATCAGCAACTCGAGGCCAAGCACGAGGACCGCATGGGAAGGCACGGACCTCCGCCGCCCGAGGAATAACCCGGCTTCTCTCCAAGTAGTTGTCTCTCTCCTAGCACCGGGCGGGGTATGGTTCTCGAACCGATCTCCGCCCGGCATTTTTACTATAGAAAGGTTGTTCGCCCATCTCCCGGTCGCCGGAAGCGACAGCGGCAAACGGAGTAGAGCATTTCATGGAAAGCGCCGACCTGCTTTACTCAGGATTGCTGCTCGCCGCCCTCATGCTCTCGCTTTGGACAGCCGCGCTTTTCACCGCGGCCTGCTTCTTTTTGCGCCGTTCGTGACCGCTCCCGCGTCAAAATCCGCACCCGGCGCTGCTACAATCGCATCTACAAAAGGTCATGTTTCCCGAGCGCCTGCGTCCCCTCATCCCATATCTGAAGCGGCACCGGCTCGGCCTGCTGCTGGGGGGACTCTGCGTTTTATTCAATAACGGAGTCTGGGTTCTCTTTCCTCAAGTCATTCGCCGTGCCATCAACGATCTCAATTCCGGAGTCACCCGCCAGAAGCTCCTCACGTATTCGCTGCTCATCGTTGCCATCGCACTGTTCAAGGGGATATTCCAGTTCCTCACTCGCTTTGTTGTTATTGGTATCTCGCGCGACATCGAATTCGANNTTCGCGCACCTCGAACGCCTCTCTTATTCCTACTACCAGCGCAACCGCACCGGCGACATCATGGCGCGCGCCACCAACGATCTCAACGCCGTTCGCATGTTGCTGGGCCCAGCCATTATGTATTCGGCCAATACGTTCGTTTTCACGGCCGGAGCATTGGCCTTCATGCTGGCCATCAGCCCTAAACTGACCATCATCGCGTTCCTGCCGCTACCCATCGCCAGCATCATCATCCAGTACTTTGGCCGCCGCATTCACGAGCGCTTCGAGCGTATCCAGGCCATGTTTTCGGATATTTCCGCGCGCGCCCAGGAAAACTTCTCCGGAGCCCGCGTCATCCGCGCCTACGTACAGGAGCAAGCCGAGATTGCCGCCTTCGAGGGGGCCAACCGGGAATACATCCACCGCAGCCTCGGCCTGGTCCGTCTGATGGGCATGCTCTGGCCCACCCTGGAACTCATGCTGGGAGCCGCCGTAGTCATCGTGCTCTGGGTCGGCGGACGCCAAGTCGTGCAAGGGAGGATGAATGTAGGTGATTTCGTGGCCTTCAACACATACATGGTCCAGTTGACCTGGCCCGTGATCGCCCTGGGATGGGTGATCAACATCTTCCAGCGAGGCACCGCGTCTCTGGCTCGTATCAACGAAATCCTTCTGGCGAAACCTGAAATAGCGGATGAAGCGCCCGCTGCGAGCGATCCGGTTGCTCGAAGCTCGCAGCTCGAAGTTCGTAGCCAGCAGGTCGTTGGCGAAATCGAATTCCGCAATCTCAACTTCAGCTACAACGACACCGCGGTTCTTCACGATATCAATCTCCGCATCCCGGCCGGCTCCAGCCTTGCCATCGTCGGTCCCACCGGATCCGGCAAGACCACGCTGGTCAGCCTTATTCCCCGCATCTACGATGCCGCCCCCGGCTCTGTTCTCATCGACGGCCGCCCGATCCGTGAATTTCCGCTCGACACCCTGCGCCGCAACATCGGCATGGTGCCACAGGAAACCTTCCTCTTCAGCGA
>PLHN01000103.1:3463-11461 GCA_003139975.1 Acidobacteriaceae bacterium | reverse complement strand
GCCTACGATCCCGAAAAAATCGCTCTCGCTCGCCATGCTTTTGATCAGTTCCGCTGGCCGATCACGAACTTTCCCAGCAGCAGCGTGCAGGTAATCGGAGACTTCGGTGCGGGCGTTCCGCAGGCCATTCTTGGCCCCTTCCGGCTGCCGGTATCTCATCCGATCGGGTGGCAGAATGCGGGAACAGATCCATTCCCCGGACAATCTGCCGATCGGCATGGTACACTCCCAGCCCCATCGGTGGAACCGCAAGACGCTTAAGCCGCGCGATTCACGAAACAGGTGGTGACCTCGGCAGACTCTGCAAACAAAATTAGGACGGACTCGCAAGGCTTTTCGATAGCGCTCTGCCGGCCTCATTTTGCGAGCTTCGTGATCGCCGAGCTACTCCACGCCAGCAACGGCAGCCTCGACGGCGTCCACATCGGCGCCGAGGTCGCGGCCATCTGCGGCGGCTCCGGCGCCGGGGGACTTTTTGTCGCAGCCTGGGCCCTTCTCATGGCAAAGGCGAGGGTCTTTGCTGATGCCATCCTTGAGTTCGCGCACACCAAGGTCCTTTGGGGAGGAAACGATCGTGTTTCCTTTCGGCCAGCCGCCGCGTTCGGCGGCAATGAGGTTATGGTCGATCTTATAGTTGGAAAAGCAGTCATCGAAGACGGCTTGCGGGCCGGCGCGCTGGACTTTCCCGCCGCCACAGCTATCCTTGGCACCTCCGCTGAACACAGGCTGGGGGCGACCGCCGACCGAGAGAACGCTGTTCGTGAGGGTGAAGTTGGGTATCCCCTCGCCTCGATTGACGACGACCATCAGAGCGCCAGGAGTGAAAGAAGTGACATGATCGATCTGAACGTCATGAACTTTGACCTTGGCAGAGGTCATCTTGATGAAAGTGCCCCCGCCCTTGTAATCCTCTTCGTGGATGTTATCGGCGATGAGGTCGTGAATACTGTAGCGCCCACCATCCTCCGCGCTGCCCCCGCCCCTTTGTGGCGGCGCCAGGGGCGTTCCGAACGCGAAGACGCCAGCTACATTACGGATGCGGTTGTAGCGCATCGTGATGTCGTTGACGCGGCACTTCGGACAATGGCTGCCTTGGCTGGCGGGTTCCACGAGTATGGAAAAACCCCTTTGGCTGAAACCACCCCAAGAATTCTCAAGCAGATTGGCTTCAATCAGCACGCGGACTGCGCTCTTAAGCTCCAGGTTGTTCTTGACGATGAAGGGTCTTCCCGAGGGGCTGGGAGTGAATCCGGGCTCGTCCTGTTTCCACGTCATGGGACGAAACAGGTGGTTGCGGCGGATTTCGAGATCGGTCGGGTTGTTTTCCGAACCCCCGCCACCGAAGAGAATGTCCTCGCCCGCGGCTTCCACAAAATTGTTGTAGATCTTGAAGGTTCCAAAGGCATCATCGCTGTGGGCTCCGCCGATTCCGGTCGCGTCCGAACATTTGCCCGTGACCGCGACACAATTGAGGCCGCTGATATAGGAATTGATGATGCCAACGAAACGACTACCCAGGACCATACCGATTCCGTGCGCTACCTCGGCGTCGTCGCCGGCGTGAACCCAGTTGCGATCAAATACGATGTGGTCACCATGCTCGGTGCTGATAATGCGGGTAATCCCAACGTCAGCCCGGGTGGTCCACTCGATGCCGATGAAGCGGACGTGATCTCCAACAACCGCGCCCGCATTGCGCTTCACCAGGATTGTTGCCATGAGTTTGGCTGCGCCTCCCGGCGGCTGGGCGAACGGCGGACGGCCGGGAAGGCTCGAAATGCCCGCCCAAGCGGGAGAAATGCGCGTACTCTCCGCGGGCAGCTTGGAATCGGGCGTATCGGTTCGGATCGTAATGTAATGCCGCTCGTCGCATTTCCTATAGGGAAGCTCGCCCACTTCGTAGGTTGCGCCTGCGGGAAGAAGCAGAATGTCTCCGCATTGGGCGTGGCCGACAGCATCGGCTAGATTTTCTTTGGCGCCCACATGGATCTGTTTTCCCGGCGATGGAGTTCCGTCCAGAGCGGTGTAATAGCAGGTCTTGGGCAGTTCGGCGGGGCCATCTTTGTCGCCAAACTGAGGCACGTCGCCTTTGCCGCAGTAGGCATTCTCACTGGTCGGTGGTGCGGCAGCAATTGCCAAGCCTGACAAGAAAACGAAGATCGAAAGTAACGTGGAAAGCGCGATTACCGACGATGAGATCGAACGGGGACACCGCAAGCCAAATAAAGCCATATCCTGTTTTTCTCCAGACACACGCCCCGCTTATGCCGCAGCACACTAACTTCAGTTGAGGATACCACGGCCGCTTCACGGTCCCGGTCGCGTAGCCAGCCGAGGAAAAGAAAAGGTCCGCGCGATCAAGCGCGGACCTTTGTCAAGAGACTCCTTGTAGGACGACTACTCCACCCCGGCCAGAGCGGCGTTGAGGCCAACAATGTCGGCTCCCAGATCTTTGCCGTCCGTTCCCTTATTTACATAAGGGCTGCTGGGCTGTAAAGCGTAGTTCCCGCCGTTGCCATTCTTATAGTCGACAAACTGGACAACCCCCGTATCGCTTGGGAAGAAGTTCTCCTTCGGCCAGGACGATGGCGGAGCGGGACTGGCGATCATTCCATTGGCTTCAAAGGTGTACGTGCTGAAGCAATTCTTGAGTACCGTGATGGGCACATCGCCGCGGGCGCAACTAACGAATTTGGGGAAGGCATTCTCAAAAGGGCCATTGCCACTCACAGCCAGGTTATTCGTGAAGACCAACCCATACATGGATTGGTAGCCCAGGAAGTTCCCCACCGTCAGGAGGTGACTGGAGGGATCGGGGAATGCGGTAACGTGGTTGATGGTGACCGTATTCAGCGGGTTCTTGGGCCAGCCGTTGGTGATCTTGAAAACTCCTCCTCCGCCAATATACTTCTGACTCAAGTCGTCGATGACAAGATCGTGAATGCTCCATCGGGTGCCAGCCAGCGCCGGGGCCCCTTCTATCTTGTTGGGTGAGATTGCGGTCGCCAGCGACAGACCGCCGCCCGCATGCGAAATCCGACCGTAACGGATCGTCACATCAGTGACCTGGCAGAGCGGACATACGTTGCCGTGTTTTATCGAGTGTTGATTCGTAGGGGACAACAGAACGGCATATCCAAGCTGGGTGAAACCGCCCCAAACGTTTTCCATCAGATTGCCATGCACAAGAACACGCGCGGCATTCTTGAGCTCAAAATGGTTCTTGACGACAAAGGGATTGCCGTCCGGCCCTCCGACGAAGTTCGGGCTTCCTTGCATCCATTGCCAGGGTTTCCAGAAGTGGTTGTACTGAACGGTAATGTCGGCCGGCGTCTTGGTTGCGGGACCGCCGCCAAACATGACTGCTTCACCGGACGCCTCGATGAAGTTGTTTTGGATCATGTAGGGGCCGTCCTGCGTGTCGCTCACGCCCCCTGAGATGGCATGAGCATCCGTGCACGCCCCGGTGGATGCGATGCACTTAAAGTCGGTTAAGTAGGAATCGAATACCGCGATATAGGTGCCACCGTCCCCGGAGACGCCATCATAAGTCTCGTCCTGGGGCTGTCCGTGCAGCCAGGAGCGATCCACAAAAATGTGGTCGGCCGTTTCCTGGACAGTGACCAAGCGTGCGGCTCCGGGATATTGACGGGTGATTTCCAAGCCGATGAGCCGGTAGAAATTTGCCCCCGGGGCAATCAGGAACGGACCGTTGCCATTCGCTTCCATCACGACTTTTGCTAATACATTTTGTGGATTCGGGCAGCTGTAGGCTGGGCGTCCCACCAGCGAAGCAACTCCCGCATAACAGGGCGTGAGACGTGTTCCTTCCGCCGGCAGAGCGCTGTCCGGAGAACTGGTCCGGATGATGATCCAATGATTAGCATCACAGCCCTTGGCTGGCAGGGTAAACTGCCCAACGAAGGTTGCTCCTGCCTGAAGTTGGATTGTCTGTCCGCACTGAACTGATTCCAACGCCGACTTCAAGTCCCCGCCCGCGTTGACGTTGATCACGGAACCCGGCGCCGGAGAGTCGGTCATCGCGATCGGAATTGTGACCAGGGGAAGTTGCGCTGGACCGTCATAGCCGCTGGTTTCGCTCACCGCCATGCTGAAGCTGCCGGTTGCCGTGAGTTTCTTCGCGTCCGTCACCATTACCGAGAAGGTGGATGTCCCGAGCGCAGTAGGCGTGCCCGTGAGGTCTCCATTCGTATTGAACGTGAGTCCGGCCGGGAGACTGCCAGAGGAAATGCTCCAGCTATAGGGCTGGGTTCCGCCGGTGGCGGCAAAAACATCGCTATAGCTGCTGCCTTGTTGTCCCGGCGGAAGACTCGTGGTTGTGATCCGCACAGGCTGGGCTTTGTAGGGACTCACAGCGGCATCGGCATAGGCGCTCTGCGTGCGGTCCGCCTGACTAGTCACCGCGATGACGGCAGTTGTCGCCGACTGCACTGACGGGGCGGTGTAGAGACCATTGCTGTCAATTGATCCCGATGAGGCCGTCCACGTTACCGCTGTATTCGAAGTTCCAGTGACGGTGGCCGTGAATTGCTGCTTTGCGCCGGAAGTCAGGGTTGCGCTCGCCGGAGAAATGGATACTACGAGAGCATTGCCGTTGTTGCCGGCTGCTTCCGCCTTGGTGGCGCACGAACTGGTGATCAGCGCGAGCACCAGCAGGAGGAACAGAGCGCTGACGCGCCCCATTTGTTGGTTCGATGTTGCCGAGCCACGACCGGAAAGAGCGAAACCGAACGCCATAGTGAGCCTCGACCGAGGGATTGGGGGACTTTGTCGAGCTAGTCCGCAAGGCAAATCTACCGAGATCCGGCAATAGATCCTAGATTCCATTGGTGCATCAGGAAACTCACAAGTGCTTGTGTCCTTGACGTGTACTGTTTCGCGCCTGAGGTTGTTCCGCCGGGTGAGAATTGCCAAAATGCAGGCCGAAGCGGGTTCTAAACCGGCGTCCTGGCCTCGGCATGCCTGAGAGTCAATTGAGATCTCCACCTGGCGGGGTTTCGAAGGTGGTGACGGGGTTGGTGACGAAGGTAACCTAGCCCTGAATTACGAGCGGGAATCTCCTAGCAGAGCAGCCCGTAATTGGTCGTAGGCGCGATTTCCCAGCACTCGCTGGATGCCATGCCGGGTCCAATGTTGCAGCCTCTTTTTCCACAGGCCATGGCCGTGGCAGATCGCGTCGAACTCGCCGATAGAGAGATCCCGCAGCATGGCGACGCGCCCGAGTTCGAACACGCTCGTGGCGGATGAGTTAGCGTGAAAATCACTGTTGGCCACAGTCCTGAATCCGGCCCCGCGTGCCATGGCCAGAGCTTGCTGGTTGTAGCGCCCTCCAGGGCAGGAGAAGTGTTCAATCCCATGCCCGAGGATCTGTTCGATCTGGATCTTCGCATCGGCCACCTCGCGCTTCAATTCTGGTTCAGAAACATCCGAAAGATAGGCATGGGTCATGGAATGGCAACCGACTTCAAAACCGTGGCCGTCGAGATAGCGAAGTTGTTCTGGCGACAAATAGCCCGGCGTTCCCAGAAATCCGGCCGTCACATAAAAGGTAGCGTGAAAGCCGCATTCGCGAAGCACTGGCGCGGCGGCGATCAGGTCGGTTTCGCAGCCATCGTCGAAGGTGATGCAGATGCTCGGTCCGGAGGGGTAGTGAATCGCCTCGCTCACGTTCAGGCCGTGAAATCCTGATCGGCTCAGGAACTGCACTTGGCTGCGAAACGCATCAATGGGCAGGATGTAGCGGACATAACCGGGTTCAGACTGGCACAGCTTGCGGCCAGCTAACTCCAGTTCGTGGTACATGAGAAAAACGATCTGCGCGGATCGACGACCCATGATAAAACTCCAGGCCCGTGCTGGCCCTAGCTCGGCCGTTCTGCGGCGATCGTTTGAGCGTGGTGCTCCAGCAGGGCCAGCAACGGCGAGCGCAGGAAGGGACCACCCGCCAGCAGGCCGGAAATCAACGGGTTCTTCTGATTGCACCGCAATGGAGAATGATCGAGTTTGAGCGTCCAGCCTCCAGCGCTTTCGACCAGGGCGGCTCCGGCGGCGACATCCCATTCATTCTTCGGAACCAGCGTGAAGGTAAGGTCGGCGCGTCCGGCCGCAACCAGGCCGAGTTTATAAGCCACCGAACCCATGGGACGAATGTTAAATTCGGCAGACTCGAACTGCTTCCACTCGCCTCGCTTTACTTCACTGCGGCTGGCCAGCACGAGCGCGCCATGAAGATCCCGGCGCTGGCTGGGCTGGGCAGGCGAGCCATTGTAGGTGACTCCGGTGTCGCGTGCGCCGAGAATCAATTCGTCCGTGGCCGGATTGCAGATTCCGCCCGCGATCGGAACGCCATTCTCAACCATGGCGATCGAAACGCAAAATTCCGGAATGCCCTGCACGAATTCGCGCGTTCCATCAAGGGGGTCAACCACCCACACGCGCTGCTTGCTCAGACGCGAATGATCGTCAATCGTTTCCTCGGAAAGCCAGCCTTCGCCTTCGCGCAGGAGGTGCTTCTTAAGCATGGCGTCGACGGCGCGATCGGCCTCGGTAACGGGGTCGTGTCCGGCCTTGTATTCGGCTTCGATGGCGCCGGGCGTGAAACGGTTCAGGACTTCGCGCCCGGCTTCGAGCGCCGCATGAATTCGTTCGAGAGTCTCTGCGGAGGAATAGGAAGTCAATTTGTGCTCCGTAAATCAGTATCGAGTACCCAGTAACCAGTACCCAGCAAACAAACGGTCAGTAATGCAGTGCCAACTGGCAACTGGGTACTGTTTTTTACGCCCACAACATTCTTGCGCCGGTCATCAGCAGAACCGTACACAGAATCCTTCGCAGCCACAGCACGGGGACGCGTGTGCTCAAATGCGAACCCACTATGCCGCCGGGGATCGAACCGATCAGCAGGGAAACGACCAGGTGAGGATCGACATTACCGGCTCGCCAGTGCAGCAGGCTGGTGACGCCGGTCAAAATCACCGCGTGGGCAATGTCGGTACCGACCATGATCTTGGGCGCGAACGAATAGAACAATAGCAGCATCATCATGATGATGCTGCCCGATCCTACCGAAGTGATGCCCACCAGAAATCCGCCTACCAGTCCGATAACACCCATAAAAGCGAAAGACTTCATCGTAGGCTGGCGCTTGGCAAGATGGTCTTCAATCCGTCCCTGGAACAGAAGCAGCGTGGGAATCAGGACCAGCAGCAGTCCCACGGCGGACTTGATGAAATCGTTGACTCCGGCGCCGTAAACGTGGCGCAGGTGGATGAGAAGAGTCACGCCCAGGTAAGAGCCGGGAATGCTGCCCGCCGCCAGGGCCAAAACGACTTTTCTCCGCACCGTGCCTTTGCGCAAATGCATGATGCTGGCGGGAATCTTGGTGAAGAAGTTGAACATCGCGTCGCTGCCGACCGCGATAATCGGCGGAATGCGCAGGCCAAAGATGAGCATGGGCAGCAGCAACACGCCGCCACCCAGCCCGGTTAACCCGATCAGCGTTCCGACGATGAAACCGATCAGTATCTTTGCCAGCAACAATTCCATGCTGTTTTTCGACGCTATTGCTCAAACGAGCAGGCCGACCACGCCAGCCTTCCCGTTTAGTTATGCGTTGCCGTTGACTCCGATGAAGCCCTCGCGTTCGAGGTGCAGGATGATGGTCTGCGCCGCTTCCTCGGGGCTGAGTTGGGCAGTGTCGATGACAACCTCTGCTTTCGTGGGTGCCTCATAAGGATCCGAGATGCCCGTGAACTCCTTGACAATGCCGGCCCGAGCTTTCGCGTACAAGCCCTTGCGGTCGCGCTGCTCGCAAACCTCAAGGGAAGTCGCGACATGCACGAGAATGAAGCCGCCGACGGGTTCAATCATCTGGCGCACCGCTTGCCGCGTCGCCTCGTAAGGAGCGATCGGAGCGCAAATGGCGATCCCGCCATTCTTAGTGATTTCCGACGCAACATAGCCGATGCGGCGGATGTT
>PLHN01000103.1:0-3379 GCA_003139975.1 Acidobacteriaceae bacterium | reverse complement strand
CACGACTTCCGGATAGGTGAACCAAGACGGGATGTCCCGGCCCTCATTCAGGCGCTGGCGCAGTTCGGTGCCGGAGATATCGAGCACCTTCGCGCCCTTCGGAACTTCATCGGCCGGGACGTAGCGGTCTTCGTTCTGCAGATACACCATCATCTGGAAAGGAACCATCTTTACGCCCATTTCCGCTTCGTGCTTCTTGAAAAGCTCCTGCGCGTCGTAGGGTCCGTAAAAGGGCTTGCCATCTTTGTCCTTGCCGGGACCGGCGTGGTCGCGGCCGACAATGAAGTGCGTGCAGCCGTGATTCTTGCGAATCAATCCGTGCCAAATCGCCTCACGCGGCCCGCCCAGACGCATGGCCAGGGGCAGCATCGAGAGCTTCACGGTGCCGTGCGGATATTTTGCAAGCAGCAGTTCGTAGCAGCGTGTGCGGATGAAATAATCCACGTCGCCAGGCTTGGTCATTCCGACCGAAGGATGAATCAGCAGATTGGCTTCGACCTGCTTGGCGGCGCGCATGGTGAGTTCGACGTGCGCGCGGTGCATGGGATTACGTGTCTGGAACGCGACAATGTTGATCCAGCCCAGGCGTGCGAATTCGGATCGCAGTTCAGCCGGCGTCAGCCGAAGGGAACGGAAATCGTAGTGCGAGGGAGATTGGAATTCCTCGATCCGCCCCCCGACATACCACGGGTTCGATTTATTGATGGCGTAGTCGGCGCCCGGATGCGCGGCGCTGGTGGAATTGAAAACGGCTTGTGCTTCGGCCTTGCGGTCGGCCTGCCACACATCTTCGACATGCAACACGCCCAGCATCACGCCCTCGGGGTCGCGCAGCGCGATGTGGCTTGAGCCCGCCGTCAGCTTCTTGGCAAATTCCTCGGTTACATCGAGCGTGATCGGTATGGGCCAAAGCGTGCCGTTGGCCAGCCGCATGTTGTGGCAGACACCCTCATAGTCTGCGCGGTTCATAAAACCGCGCAAAGGCGAGAAGCCGCCGTTCATCAGCAATTCCAGATCGCAAAGCTGGCGCGGGGTAAGGTCCCAGGAGGGCCACTCCTTGGAATGTGCTTTTAATTCGGCGGCGCGCTCCGCCGAAACCTGCAGTTGAACAAGTTCGCCCCCGTGCGGGGCAATAAGATGACTGGTCGTAGCGGTCAATTCATTTCTCCTCTGAATGCGTAGATCAAGTGTTTGCGTGGTATTCGAATCTCTATGACTGTATTAGCTCCTCGGACTCGCCCCGAGTCTCGCAAGGGCGGCGAGGGAATGGTTCAGATGGCAGAGTCACTCTAAAGTTTAAAGGCGTTATTACAAATTTAGCTACCCCTAGTTCAAAGCAGTTTCAATTCCATCAGGCTCTGCCTATCCTCGTGCAACGTATTGAAAGCGCAGAGGGAAATTGATTTTCACGGAGTGGTAATGTGCAGTCTTCTAGCTCCTGTGAAAGAAGTTGCAACTATTGGTTACCCCATAGGATTAATAGACTTCTACAGGATAACGAAACTATCTCAAAATTACCACGCGATAACCGCCGGTCAAATTACCACTTGTGCTTGACTGCCTGGGTAAACTCGGCTGCGGGCAGGGTATTCAGCACGNNCTTTTCCATGTGCGAGGTGTGGTGAGAATCGGTGTTGATCACAATCTTCACGCCGTGCTGTTTTGCCATGCGCAAGTGCACATCGTTCAGATCGAGGCGGTCGGGGTATGCGTTGAGTTCCATCGCGACTTTGTGTTTGGCGGCGGCTTTTAGGACCGCGTCCATATCAAAAGGATATGCGTCGCGTCGCAGCAAGAGGCGTCCCGTGGGGTGACCGAGGATCGACGTATTGGGATTGGCAATTGCTTTCAGCAGGCGCTCGGTCATCGTGTCCCGGTCCTGATTGAATTGTGAATGCACGCTGGCGATGACGACATCCATCTGTTCGAGAACGGAATCAGAGAGATCGAGCGTGCCATCGGGAAGGATGTCAACTTCAATGCCGGCAAGCACGCGGATACCTTTCATCTTTTTCCCGACCGCTCGGATCCTCTCGATGTGAGCGAGCGCCCGTTCGTCGGTCAGCCCGTTGGCGAAGGCGAGATTCTTCGAGTGATCGGTAAGCGCCATGTACTGATAGCCACGGCCGCGGGCTGCTTCCACCATTTCTTCGATGGTATTGCGGCCGTCGGTTTCGACGGTGTGCATATGCACGTCGCCGCGTAGGTCGGAGAGTTCGATCAGGCGGGGTAGTTCGTGGTTCGCAGCGGCATCGATCTCGCCCAGATTTTCGCGCAGCTCCGGAGGAATAAAGTCGAGCTTGAGCTTGGCGTAAATCTCTTCTTCGCTCGCGGCAGCGACGGGCTTTTCGGTTTTGAGATCCGTCAGGCTGTATTCGCTCAGCGTATAGCCCATCTTCAGCGCGCGCTGGCGGAGGGCGACATTGTGTGCTTTGGAGCCTGTGAAATACTGCATCGCGGCTCCGAATGACTCGGGCGGAAGCAAGCGGACGTCGACCTGCATGCCGTTGCGCTGGCGAAAACTGATTTTGTTTTCGCCCTGCGCAATCACTTCCATCAAGCCGGGGAAGCGGAGCAAGTGGTCGGCGATTTCCTGGCGCGATGGAGCGTCGCAGCAGCCCTTGCCGGTGACCAGAATGTCGAGATCGCCGACCGTTTCGCGTCCCCGGCGCAACGAACCAGCCGGTGTGACTTTCTCAACGCCCGGCGCTGCCAACAAATGCTCGGTCAGCTTTTCAGCCAACTCCTCGGCCGTATTGATCAGAAAGCGTCCGCCAATGCGACGATAGTCCTCGATCGCTTTCAGCAGTTTCTGTTCGTGCTTTTCGCCCATGCGAGGCAGGGAGCGGATTTTTCCCTCCCGTGCCAGCTTTTCCACTCCCTCGAGGTCGCTAACCTGGTAGGCGCTCCAGATGAGGGCAATCGTCTTCGGGCCCAGTCCTTGAATCTTGAGCAACTCAAGCATGGAGGGGCGATATTTCTTCAGCAGCTCAACATGGACTTCGACGGCGCCTTCCTGGAAGAGATGCTGCAGATTGGCGAGCATGCCTTTGCCGATGCCCGGCACTTCCAATAGCTTCTTGGGTTCGCCGATCAGGTCGGACACTTGCTGCGACAGTGCCTCGATCGCGTGCGCGGCATTGCGGTACGAGCGAATGCGAAACGAATCCTGGCCGTCAATTTCGAGGAGATCGGCGGTTTCGTAAAGGATCCCGGCGATGGCTTTGTTGTCCATGGGCAGGAACGATTGTAGCGCCGAGGCAAGCGGAAAAACCCTCAGGGGAAGTCTGCCGAGGCTAAGGGCATCGGGACGATTTTTGGGGGTGACGGAGGGTGGATCGGGAGGTATACTATGGTGGTCTGTTGACCCCAAGTTCTC
>PLHN01000302.1 GCA_003139975.1 Acidobacteriaceae bacterium | reverse complement strand
CTTCATAAAGGATGGACCCACTATGGCCCGGCCGCCGGTCTGCCGGAGCTGCGCCAGACCATCGCCGAATACGTCAGCCGCACCCGCGGCGTCCCGGTTTCGAGCGACGAAGTGGTGGTAGTGCCGGGTGGTAAGCCCATCATTTTCTTCACCATGCTTGCTTTAGTAGATGAAGGAGATGAGGTCATNNTCCCCATCTACGAGTCCATGATCAACTACCTCGGCGGCCGCGCAGTCCCGATCCCGCTGCGCGAGGAGCGCGATTTTTCTCTCGACGTCAACGAGTTGGCATCCCTGATCACCAACCGCACCAAGCTGATCATCCTGAATTCCCCGCACAACCCGACCGGCGGCGTGCTGACCAAGCGCGACATTCAAGACGTGGCCGACGCCATTGGCGATCGCAACATCATGGTGCTCTCGGATGAGATTTACAGCCGCCTCATCTTTGAAGGCGAAGATGTCTCCATCATGAGCGTTCCTGGTTTTAAGGAGCGCACGATCGTACTTGATGGCTTTTCGAAAACCTACGCGATGACTGGCTGGCGCATGGGTTACGGCGTAATGCGGCCCGATCTGGCCGCGCAGTTCTCGCGCCTCAATACGAACTCAATTTCCTGCACCGCGAGCTTCACGCAGATCGCGGGAATTGAAGCGCTCCGCGGCGACCAGAGCTCGGTCGACAAGATGAACAACGAGTTCAAGCGGCGCCGCGACGTGTTTGTCGCCGGACTAAACAAAATCAAGGGTTTCTCCTGCCGCATGCCGAAGGGCGCGTTCTACACGTTCCCGAACATCACCAAGACGGGTTGGCCATCGAAGAAACTGGCCGATGCGCTGCTGGAAGAAGCGGGCGTGGCCTGCTTGTCGGGCACAGCTTTCGGCGCGTTTGGCGAAGGCTACCTGCGCTTCAGCGTGGCCAATTCGCTGGACAATCTGAACAAGGCTTTGTCCCGGGTTGAGGCTTGGGTAGCGAAGAACATCAGATAGCGTGTGGCAAGCGTATCATCGTCTGGCCCAGGAACCATTCTTAGATCGAGCAAGAACCGCAGGCGTAAGTTATAGATTAGTGCGTGACGCTCATTCTCCGTCAAAATCAAGGCCTAATCATAGGCACCAGGAGAGAGACATGAGAAAGCAGGCTTTACGGCTGTGTCTGACTGCGATGCTTCTCGCAGTGGGTGCGCCACTATTCGCACAGAGCGCACACTACAACGTGGGTCCGGTTTGGCGTGTCAACTACGTACACATTAAGATCGGCATGGCTGACCAATACTGGAACGACGTCAGCCACAATCTCAAGCCGATTTACGACGAATACAAGAAGCAGGGCTGGATTGTCGACTATAAGTTCTATACCAATCCGGTTGCCGAGCATCCCGATGACTGGGATGTCGCCCTCGCCATCGAATACAAAAACTGGGCAACGCTGGATGACATGGCGGAAAAAGCAACCACGATCGTAGAAAAACATTACGGCAGCCATGAGGCCATGGTTGATGCCGGGAAGAAGCGCGCCGAGATGTCGACGCTGGTTCGCAGTTCGCTGGCGCGTGAAGTAACGCTTAAGTAAGGAGAGTCAAGACGATTGAGGCCGCCCGGTTGTTGGGCGGCTTTTCTTTTGCCGTTGACGACCAACTCGCCCGACTTGTTGTACACTCTTTTCCGCCATGACCAACATCGAAAAGCATTCCAACGGTTCCTTCTGCTGGATCGAACTCGGGACTACCGATCAATCCGCTGCCAAGACGTTCTATGAATCTCTGTTCGGATGGGCTTCCAATGACTTTCCTATGGGTCCGAGCGGAACCTATACCATCTTTCGGCTGAATGGACGCGACGCGGCCGCAGGCTACCAACTGAATCCTGCCCAGCTCGCGCAGCACGTTCCGCCGCACTGGATGCTCTACATTCAAGTCGAGAATGTCGACGCCTCCGCCGCCAAAGTGGCGCCGTTGGGAGGCACAGTGATTCTGGCGCCCTTCGATGTCATGGATGCAGGCCGCATGTCGGTGATTCAGGACCCGACTGGCGCTTACTTCTGCCTGTGGCAGCCCAAGAAGAATGCGGGAATTGGAATCGGCCAGGTTCANNCGAAGTTCTACTCAGATTTGCTGGGATGGAAGTTCGAGGCGGGAGAGAACGACAAATCCGGCTATCTCCACATCAAGAATGGCGATCACCACATTGGAGGCATGCCGCCCGCCAAGCACCTCCAGCCCGGAGTTCCTCCGCACTGGCTCGCCTATTTCCTGGCCGACGATATCGATGCCACCGCGAACAAAGCGAAAGAGATGGGCGCGAAACTGTACTTGCCGCCCACGAGCATGGAAGGCGTTGGCCGCTTCTCGATAATCGCCGACCCTCAAGGCGNNCGAAGGACCTCTGCATTCTGCTGGCGCAGGCAAACGCCTAGCTCCTTCGCCCACTCGCTTCGCTCGGGCTCAGGATGACAAACTGTGTTTATTACGGACGCCCGTCACTCCGTCCTGTGACCCTCCTCACTGCCCGCTGCGACACGCCTAGCTACGCTTGAATTGCAAGCCTATGCGCCGTTTCCT
>PLHN01000078.1 GCA_003139975.1 Acidobacteriaceae bacterium | reverse complement strand
CAACCAACGGAAAGATTGAGCCCATTAATAACTTTGAAGCCCACGCTCCCATACCCGGCATCGTGCAGCATGTTTTTGTCAGAGAAGGCGCTGCCGTCAAAAAGGGGCAGTTGCTGGTGGTACTTGACGACGCTACCGTGCGCGCGCAAGCGGCCGCTGCTCTCGCCACCCTGAAAACGGCGAAGGCTGATCTTGCTGCAATCGCGGGCGGCGGAACTCAGGAAGAAGTCCTCAGCCTGGAACCGCAGCTCGTCAAGGCTCGTACCGACCGCGACGATGCCCAGCGCAATCTCGATGCCCTGAAGCGTCTCGAAGCCCAGGGCGCCGCCTCCGCGGGTGAAGCCCTGGTAGCACAAAACGCCCTGACTCGCGCCAACGCCCAGCTGGAATTTCTGGAACAGAAGAAGGTCAAGCGTTACTCCAAGGAAGAGATCGCCAGCGTCGAAGCGCGGCGCGACGAAGCAACTGCAGCCTCCATCGCCGCCCAGGATACTTTGGCACAGACCGATGTGCGCGCCCCTTTTGATGGCATCGTCTACTCGCTCCCCATCAAGCAGGGCAATTACGTTCCCGGCGGCCAGCTCTTACTTCAGGTCGCCGACCTTCGGAAAGTCCAAGTCCGTGCCTTTGTCGACGAGCCCGATGTGGGCCGCCTCTCGGTTGGCGATCCGATTGAAATTACTTGGGATGCCGTGCCCGGCCGCGTCTGGCAGGCCAAGGTTACTTTCGTCCCCTCCACGGTAACACCGCAGAGTTCGCGTAACGTTGGTGAGACGACCAGCATCATAGATAATAAGGATTTCAAGCTCTTGCCCAATGTGAACGTCGGAGTAAGTATCATCACCGCTGAGCACGACAATGTGCTGGTGGTTCCGCGGGAAGCGGTTCGCAACGATGATTCCAAGCCCTACGTGCTCGAGATCGTGGGCCATGAGTTGAAGCGCCGCGACGTGGAGACTGCGCTCTCCAACCTTACGCAGGTTGAAATCACGCGCGGCTTGTCCGCCAATGATTTGATTGCCACTGGAGCGGTAAACGGCAAGCCTCTCGGTGACGGCATGCGGGTCAAGTTCTAGAACAATGTTCTAAACACGAAGAGAATGATCAAACGCCTTTTCAATTGCTTGATTCCTTTCGCCTTGCTGTTTGCTGCAGCTATGCCCGCCCTGGCGGACTCCGCCGGGGATCTGCTGGCTGCCGGCCGCATCGACGACGCGATCACCACACTCAGTGGCCGGCTTTCGTCATCCCCGACCGACGCTGAATCGTCCAACCTGCTTTGCCGCGCTTATTTCGCCCTCGAGGAGTTTGATCGCGCCGAATCCGCCTGCAAAAGGGCAGTCTCGCTTGAGCCGGATAACGGCCGGTATCACCGCTGGATGGCTCACGTCTATGGAGAAAAAGCGTCCCGGGCGAACTTCCTGGCAGCCGTCAGTCTCGCCGGCAAAACCCGCGAAGAGCTTGAGCGCGCCGTGCAGCTCAACCCCAAGGATGTCGACGCCCGTGTCGATCTCGCCGAGTTCTACATTGAGGCGCCCGGCATTGTTGGCGGTGGCCAGGACAAAGCCCGGACCCAGGCCCGCCTCATCGGCGCCACCGACCCTGCCCGTGAACATTGGGTCTACGGGCGGATCGCCGAGAAGAATCACGACACCGTGACCGCCGAGCGCGAATACCACCGCATGATCGAGGTCAGCAACGGCGATTCCGAAGCATGGCTGAATCTCGCGCTTTTCTTCCGTCACCAGAAACGCTACGACGAGATGGAACAGACTTTGGTCCGAACCAGCCAGGCCCCCATGTCCAAGCCCGACGTTCTCGTGGACATCGCCCAAAACCTGGTTCGCATCGGACGCAACCCCGTGCTCGCCATCCAGGTTCTGCACCGCTATTTAACCGCCCGCCCAGTCGAAGAAGCACCGGCATTCAAAGCCCATTACCTGCTTGGCTCGCTGTTTGAAAAGCAGGGCGACATGGCCAACGCCGCCCGCGAATATCAGACGTCGCTGTCCCTGGCGCGGCAATTCGGGCAGGCCCAGCAGGCGCTCAAAAGAGTGGCCCATTGAGGGCTCAGTCTTGTCGGGGATGCATAAAACCAACCTCGACCGAGTGCTCGCGCCCCAGCTTTTTCAAACCTTCTCTCTAATTACCAGCCCGAGCACTACAATTTGTGCGTCGCCGCCCAGCCGCGGTTTGATAAGGTCTGAATCGAAGCCGGATGCGGTTCTGTCTCGGCTTGACAATGATCGCCCGGCAGCGATTGCCCGATAATGCAGCAACTCGATAACAACCTGCATGACGAAAAAGGTGATGAGATGAAACTCCGATTGCCACCTTCGTGGCGCTTCCCGAATCTGCCCGCTCTGTTCGCCGTCGTGCTGATAGCAGCCCTGTCCGCCTCGGCCGAGCCTTTGCCCCTCGAGCGCGCCATCCGCCTTGCCCTGTCGCACAGCACCACGACCGCGATCACCCACGCGGATGTTCAACGGACCATCGCGTCCTACCGCGAGCTGCGCAACATGCGCATCCCGCAACTGTCCGCCGGTTCGGGTCTTGGCTGGTCCTATGGATTCCCTTTGGCGATCGAAGGCGCAGCTCCCTCGCTGCTAACGGTGGTTGCGCAAAGCTCGGTGCTCAATTTCGCGCAGAATCAGTATCTGGGTGCAGCCAAGGCCGACATCCGCGCCGCCGATCTGCAAGACAAAGATAAACGCAACGAGGTTATCGTGGATGTTGCGCTCAGCTACGCCGAGCTCGCGAAATGGGAGGCGCGTCTGGTCCGCCTTCAGCAGGACGAAACCCAGGCTCAGCAAATGGCGCAAGCCGTCGCCGAGCGCGTTCAGGAAGGTATTGACAGCGCCGTCGATTCCAACAAGGCCAAGTTGGTGCTCGCTCGTGTGCGCCTTCACCGCATTGAGGCCCGCGGCTCGGCCGACGTCCTTCGCCGCCACCTTTCCGACGTCACCGGCTTGCCGGTTTCGGCGATTGAGATTGATCCCGGTAGCATGCCAGCCCTGCCGCCGGTCCGATCGGACGAAGACTCGAAGGAGAAGGCTGCAACTTCGAGCCCTGCGATCAAGATTGCCGAGCAGCACGCCTTCGGAGCAGCGTTACGAGCTTCTGCTGAACATCGTGCTATGTTGCCGTCTCTCGATTTCTCCGCCCAGTACGCGCGCCTTTCGTCCCTCAATAACTACAACGTGTATTACCCCACGCACTTTCAACCTGACAACGCCATCATAGGCGTCGCTATTCGCATACCGCTGCTTAATTTCAGCCAGCGCGCCCGTGCCCAGGGAGCCGATTTCGAAGCTCTCAAGGCAAGAAAACAAGCCGAAGCGGTTCGCAATAATGTTTCCGAGGAGACATTAAAACTGGAACGAGCCGCCGAAGAACTCGAAGCCGCCCGCGACGTCGCGCAACTGGAATACGAACTGGCGCAGTCCGGTCTGGAAGTGGCGCGCACCCGGATCGAGGCCAAGCTGGCCACTCTTCACGAATTGTCGGACGCCCAGGTCCAGTCCAACGAGCGCTACCTGCTCTACCAGGATGCCGATTTCGAATATCAGCGAGCGCGCATGACCCTGCTGCGCGCCACCGGAGACCTGGAGAGCTGGGCTCTCCCGCCATCGCCCGCAAAAGAAATGCGTTAACATCCGAGGGGGGTGCCCCAGGTTCGCGTCCGTT
>PLHN01000112.1 GCA_003139975.1 Acidobacteriaceae bacterium | reverse complement strand
GACGAGATGCTGCATCACGTCCGCGCCGTACGCCGCGGCGTCAAAGACGCGCTGCTCATTGCCGACATGCCGTATGGCTCGTATCACGCAACTGCCGAGGAAGCGATCCACAATGCGGCCCGCTTTGTGAAGGAAGGTGGTGCCGAGGCCGTGAAGATCGAGGGCGGCGAGAAACGGGTGGACGTGATCCGTCGGGTGATTGACGCCGAAATTCCGGTTGCCGGGCACATTGGACTGACGCCGCAGTCGGTGAACGTGATGGGCGGTTACAAGGTGCAAGGCAAAACGCTGGGCGCGATCGAACAACTGATGCGCGACGCGGTGGCTCTGGATCGCGCCGGTGTCGCTTGCCTGTATCTGGAAGGTATTCCGCGCGAGGTTGGAGCGATGATTACGGCTGAAGTTGAGACGCCGACGATTGGCATAGGCGCCGGGCCCGACTGCGATGGCCAGGTCCTCGTGTTCCACGACCTGTTAAACCTGACTTTCGGGCAGCCGGCGAAGTTTGTGCGGCGCTATGGCGATGCGGCCGCTCTGATCAAGCAGTCCGTGCTCAGTTTCAAAGCCGACGTCGTTTCGCACCAGTTCCCGAACGACAGCGAGTCCTACCATCTGCCAAAGGACACGCAGGCCGCACTCGAAACCGTACTTCACCGCAAGCACGCAATGCGGCGATAATAGCGGTGGAGAAAGATCAGTGCGATTCATTTCACCGATTGGAGTTCAGCAGATCATTGCCGCACGTATAGCACTCGTGCGACTCGGAGTTGTACTGGCCTTAATGGCGGCGCTTGCGTGTTCGAAACCTCCGGAACCAACTCCCAGCAACGTATCGGTCGTACCCAAGGAAAATGGCATGGAATCCATTCCCGCGCCCGATCCGTCAAAATATCCAAAATTCCTGGACATGAGCAGCTGGAAGAATCCGTACTTCGTGGTGCGCGAGGACGGCATCGGGCTGGTCGATCTTGAAAACCATGAGGTGCACATCCTCACGCCGGAACAAATTCCGGCGGAACTGGCTTCTCTTGATTCAAAGGCGTGGCCCTACGGACGAGTCGTGCTGGTTACCGAAGCGGCAGCCAGAAATCCTACAAACGAGGCGAAAGCCGAAGTGCGCAAGAATCGGGCCCTGCTGGCCGGGACCTTGAAAGAGCTCGAGATCACGATGCGGGAGTTTCCATGAGCGGGATGCGCGGCCGGTGAAGATCTGCACCAGCATTGCCGAGGCGCGCGCCGCCTCCCGCCAGATACGCGCCGAGCGCAAGCGTCTGGGATTGGTGCCAACCATGGGCGCGCTGCATGCGGGGCATCTCTCGCTGGTGCGCGCCGCCAAAGCGCGCTGCGCAGCGGTCGTAGTTTCCATCTTTGTCAATCCCACGCAGTTTGGCCCCAAGGAGGATTTTGCCAAGTATCCACGCCCATTCGAGAGCGACTGTGCCGTGCTCGAAAAAGAGGGCGCGGACATGATCTTTGCGCCAACGGCGGATGAGATGTATGCCAAAGGTGAAATAACGTGGGTCACCGTCGAAGGTCCCAGCGAAAAGCTTGACGGGCGATCGCGCCCCGGCCATTTCCGCGGTGTGACGACCGTAGTGGCAAAACTCTTTCACGGGATTGAGCCCGAGGTTGCCTTCTTCGGTCAAAAAGATGCCGCGCAGCTGGCGGTGATCCGGCGCATGGTGCGCGATCTGAACTTTCCCGTCGAAATCGTAAGCTGTCCGATCGTGCGCGAGCCGGACGGATTGGCGATGAGTTCGCGCAACGCGTATCTGAGCCCCAAGGAACGCTGCAGCGCGCTCGTGCTAAATCGCTCGCTTCAAGAAGTGGAAAAAGCATTCCGTGGCGGCGAACGGGATGCGAGGGCGCTCGTGCAATCGGGGCGCGCCGTGCTCGCGCAGGAGCCTGAGGTTCGATTAGATTACTTTGAGATCGTTGACCCGGAAACCCTCGATCCGCTCGCCGCCGCCTCGGGGAAATCGCTGGTTGCGGTCGCAGCCTATGTGGGTTCCACGCGGCTGATCGACAATGTCGTGCTTGAGTCGCGGGGATGAAAGCGCGCGGTCTCGGCGGTCAGTCGCCGGCCCCTTGGACATGAGGGGAAGGTATTTTCGATCCGGTCACAAACGGATTCCCCGCAATCAGATAGCGCAGCGGATGCGCCGCGGACTTGCTGATTCCGACGCGGGGTGTGACGGCGACCTGCCGCACGCGATACCCATCTTCCATAATTCTGAGGTCGGAACGCGAACTCGCCAGATTCTTGGCATTGTCGCGCTCCCGTGTGATGCCGAGCGCCTCGCACAATCGGCCGGGGCCAGATGCGATTTGCCGGAGCCAGGAGACCCTCCTGAGATCGTCCGGCCCGTGAATTTCAAACCCTCGCGCCTCAGCCATCTCCTCGATACCGGCCACCGGTTCCAATGCGCGAAACAACACGCAGCCAGCAATACCATCCGGCAGGCAAGAAACGTTCAGGCAATAATGATTGCCATATACGAAGTAAACGTAGGCAAACCCCGGCGGCCCAAATACAACGAAGTTGCGCGCCGTTTTGCCGGCGACCGCATGCGCCGCGTCGTCGTTTTCTCCAAGATAGGCTTCGGTTTCGACAATCCGTCCGGCAAGAATTCCGCGCGCAGCCTTCCGGACAAGCAACTTCCCCAACAATGCACGCGCCACCTTGCGCGGATCGCGATTGAAGAACGAAGGCTCTAGCAGTGTGGGGTGGGCGGACATTCTATGCGGCTCGATTGCAGAGGTCAGAGGTCAAATTGCAGAGGTTAACTACAGTCGGCGCCACTGATTTTACCTCTGCATTCTGACCTCTGACCTCT
Organism: Acidobacteriaceae bacterium; assembly: GCA_003139975.1. Classification (GTDB taxonomy): domain Bacteria; phylum Acidobacteriota; class Terriglobia; order Terriglobales; family Acidobacteriaceae; genus Acidiflorens. The sequence continues at coordinate 1,319 of PLHN01000112.1, read as the reverse complement.
CACCTGTCGGCTCAATTTCTGCATCTGCGCCTTTGCAATCTGCAGTCGTCTTGCCGACATCACGCGCTCTTCAAATACTCCAGCACTTCTTCCGCATGCCCCTCCGGCTTCACATTATTAAAAATGTGCTTAATCTTGCCATCCGGCCCGATGACAAAGGTAGTGCGCGCAATCCCCATCACCTTGCGCCCGTACATGTTCTTTTCTTTGACTACGCCGAACTGGCCGGCGATCTTCTTGTCCGGGTCCGCGAGCAACGAGAAGGGCAAACTGAACTTGTCCTGAAACTTCTTCTGCGACGTGGCCGTATCGGCCGAGATTCCCAGCAGCACGGCTCCCGTCTTTTTGATCTTGCTGTAGGTGTCGCGAAAGCCGCAGGCTTCCTTGGTACAGCCGGGCGTGTCGGCTTTGGGATAGAAATAAAGAACAACTGTTTTGCCCAGAAAATCTTTCGAGGCAACTTCTTTGCCGTTCTCGTCCGTCGTATTAAACATAGGGGCTTTATCATTGACTTGCATGCCGATTTCTCCTCGCCGGTCTTCTTTGGCCAAATTACGGGTAGTCCAACCACGGTCCGAAAAAAGTTGGTCAGTCCGAGCTTGGTCGGTCCGAACATGGTTATACCGCAAGCACCTCTCCGCCGTCATCATGGCATCCGCAGTGTTCCTGGCCGGCATGGCCGCCGGCAGCCGATCGCTCCACGCGCAGGAACTGACCCAGACCTATAGCCGCAAGCAGGCTGACCTGGGGCCGCGCGCTCTCGGCCTCGTTCAGCTTTCCAGCACAGGCAAGGCGCGGCTGGTTCCCATCGTCATTATGTTGGACGGCAAGTTCTACGACGCGGGCTCCTATAAAGCCACTCCGGTTCCCATGGCGCTTGATTTCGGAATTGTGTATGAAGGGTTCAAGACTGGTGTCTCGCAGGGAGCTTTTACCATCACCCAACCCGGGCAACTGAATCACAACTGGATCGCGGAGGGGACATGGCTTCCCGCGGGCCTGAAGGCACCCTCAACGACCAAGAAGTACGCGGCGCCAGTCATAGACGACAATGGCAGCAAGGACGATCGGCCCGTGCTGCATCGGCGGGCTGAAGGCGCTGCGGACAAAGACGAAGCAAAACCGACAGCGAGTTCGCCGCCCGCAGCGTCCTCGTCCCCCGTGCCTTCGACCTCCACACCTTCCGGCAGCGCACCAGCGTCGACCCCGACGTCATCGTCACCGGCAGGTTCGCCGCCCGCGACGCAGCCCGCTCCCGCCAACCCTTCTACCAGCAGCCCGCCACCCTCCACCTCGAAAGACGACAGCAGCAATGCGAC
>PLHN01000175.1 GCA_003139975.1 Acidobacteriaceae bacterium | reverse complement strand
CTGGTATCGCTACAACGGCGATGGCTATGGCGAACACGAAGATGGGTCTCCTTTTGATGGCGGTGGCCTTGGCCGTCCTTGGCCGCTGCTGGCTGGGGAGCGCGCGCATTACGAGTTGGCTGCTGGACGTGCTGATTCTGCCGAGGCGCTGCTCAGTGTGATGGAAAACTCGACCGGAGCGACCCGGCTTATTCCCGAGCAAGTCTGGGATGACAAGGACATTCCCGATCGGGAGCTGTTTGCGGGAAAGGGTTCAGGGTCTGCCTGTCCGCTGGTTTGGGCGCACTCGGAATACATCAAGCTGCGGCGGTCGCTGGTCGACGGAAAGATATTCGATCAGCCGCCGCAAACAGTAGAACGCTATTTGGTGCGAAATACGTCAGCGGAATACTTCAACTGGCGCTTCAATAACAAACCGCGCACAATGCCCTGCGGGAAGAAGCTCCGGATCCTGGCCATGGAACCAGCGCTGGTACATTGGAGCTTCGACAATTGGCAGACCAGTCTAGATAATTACACCGCAGACAGCGGGTGGAATCTGGAACATTTCGATCTGCCAACCGAAAAACTGGTCGTTGGTCGACAAATCGTCTTCACGTTCTACTGGAGAAATAGCAGCCGCTGGGAAGGGCGCGATTTCTCGGTCACGGTCGAGTGAACATGCTGCTGGACGTCAGCCTGTGACAACCCGTTTGTTAGACTTTCACCGAGGACCGAGAATGCGCACTGTTTTCTCTCTTGTTATGGTTGGCTTAATGACAGCTCTTGCCCACGCGGCGAGTTTGCCCGCTCCCGACGCCGTTACCGATCCCAAGCAGATCACGTCCAAGCCCGATGCCCGGGTGGAAAAGAGTCTCACAATTGAAAAGCTTTACATGACTCGCCAGATTGGCGGAGCTACATGGTCTCCCGATGGCAAGACCGTCGCGTTCATTTCCAACTTGAGCGGCCGCAATAACCTCTGGCTCGTGCCTTCCGACGGAGGATGGCCGAACCAACTCACCATCAGCGATCAGCGGCAGACGCAGCCGGTGTGGTCGCCCGACGGGACCTGGATTGCTTATGCCTCAGATTACGATGGCGACGAACAGTGGGATATTTTCCTCGTCTCGCCCAAGACCGGACAGGTCGTCAATATTACAAACACGCGCGAGATCGCCGAAGAAGATCCTGTATGGTCGCCGGACGGTCGCTATCTTGCGTACACGGTCAAGCCGAAGACCTCGTCCGTGTTCGAGATTGATGTTTATGACGTCGTATTGCGCGAGGTGAAACACATCACGTCGGCAACCGCCAGAGACCTTTTCAACTCCGACCCATTCTGGTCGAAGGATGGCAACTTCATTTTCCATTCGCAGTCGCAGGCCAAGGGCACGGACTCAAACATATTCGTGGCTGACCTTGCCGCCGGAACCAGCACGCTGCTGACTCCGCACAAGGGCGAAGAGATTTATCAAGCCGACGACGTTTCGCCAGATGGCAAGCATCTTCTGATCAGGTCGAACGCCAGCAACGGATACGAGAATGCCGGCCTGCTCGAGATCGCGACCAAGAAGATCCAGTGGATCACCGAGGAGAAATGGGAAGTTTCGGGCTCAAGCTTCACGCCCGATGGTAAGTCGCTGATCTATTCCGCAAACGTTGATGGCAACGTCGATGTCTATCGCTACGACATTGGTTCGGCCAAATCTCAAGTGTTGCCATTGCCCAAGGGCTTGAACCGGCCTTCAGGCAACGGTGCGCCTTTCGCGCGCGACGGCTCTCGAATGCTCTATTCGCACACGGGGCCGACCGCACCTGGTGATTTGTGGGTCTACGCTCTGGCCGACGGCAAGTCGCAACAACTTACGCACTCGCTGGTGGGCGGCCTGCGGGCCGAGGACATGGTCGAGCCTCACCTCGTTCACTACCCCAGCAAGGATGGTAAGTGGACGATCTCGGCGTTTGTTTATGTGCCCTACAATCTGCCGCGGAATGGCGAACACCCGGCCATAGTCTTCGTGCATGGCGGCCCGACAGCCCAGACGATGAACACGTTTAACCGCTTTGTGCAGTATGTGGCGAATCAAGGCTACGTGGTGATCGCGCCCAATTACCGCGGGTCGACTGGCTACGGCAAGGAATTTCAGCAGGCGAATCTGTTCGACATGGGCGGCGGCGACCTTCAGGATGTGCTGGCGGCTGCCGACTGGATCAAGCAAACCGGCTACGTCGATCCTAAGAAGGTCATCCTGATGGGCGGCAGCTATGGCGGCTACCTGACCATGATGGGCGTTACCAAAGCTCCCGACATGTGGGCGGCCGGAGTCCCGATTGTTCCGTTCGTGAACTGGTTCACTGAGATTCAGAATGAAGATCCGGTTTTGCAGCAGTCCGATCTGGCAACCATGGGCGATCCGGTGAAGAACAAATCGCTTTACGAAGATCGCTCTCCGATTAATTTTGTAGACCAGATCAAAGCTCCGCTCTATTTGCTGGCCGGAGGCAACGATCCTCGCTGTCCCAAAACCGAAGCGCAGCAGGTGGTGGATGCAATCAAGAAGCGCGGCGGGGTGGTGGAATACAAAGTTTACGGCAATGAAGGGCACGGCTTTGCGCGTGTAGAAAATCAGATCGATGCCTACAAGCGCGTGGCGGACTTTCTCAAGGCCCACGTTCCGCCCGCCGATTGCGGGTGCACGTTGAACGAATAAGCGACCGCGACTTCCAAGAAAACTGGCCGACCGGAGCAATGAGTGAAATCGTTTTACGCCAACCGACAAGCGAACAACTCAGAATTGGGGCTCGAGTACCGTGAGTACACGTGTGACATGCGGGTGAGCCTTAGCCTGTTGAAGGACTCGTAGGATGGTGGAGCCAGCCCATGGGATGCGGTG
>PLHN01000537.1 GCA_003139975.1 Acidobacteriaceae bacterium | reverse complement strand
TTATTTCTCAAAGATCTGGCGGGAGCGATCCGCTAAATCTTTGAGTTTAAAGGACCGAGACCATAGGGGTCCCTCGATTGTCCCTCCGCCAACAGATCGAACTGGAAATTCGCGAGCGCGGTCCAATTCCTTTTTCCCGCTACATGGAGCTTTGCCTATATGACCCGATCGCTGGTTACTACTCGCGCAACAGCGAGCAATTTGGCAAAGCCGGAGACTTCTACACTTCCAGCGACGTTCACGCCGTTTTCGGTCGTCTCCTCGCCCGCCAATTCGAGGAGATGTGGCAAGCGCTCGACCGCCCGCAACGTCTGGAGATCCTGGAGCTTGGTCCAGGCCGTGGCCTTTTCGCCAGCGACGTCCTGGATTGGTCGCAAAAGAAATTCCCGGAGTTCTTCGCGGCGATGAACTACACGTTGCAAGAGTCGTCGCCTGCACTGCGAGCGAAGCTGGGTGAAACGCTGCATGAGCACATCTCGAGCGGCCGCGCAACCCTAGCCCGTGTGGCACAGACACTCTTGTCCGCGACCGATCCGGAGGAACGGCCGAGCGCCGCGATTCACCGCGCTTGCGAATCCGAAACGCCCGTCATCGTTTTCGCCAACGAATTCTTCGACGCTCTCCCAGTCGAAATCCTCAGCCCGCGCGGCAAGCTCCATCTCGCGTTCGAAGCCAGCCAGTTGACCGAAATCTGGTTGCCGCCAACAGCGGAGGAACTGGAGTTCCTCGATCGCTACAGCGTCCAAGCGGAAGCGCACGAGCGCATCGAGGTCCCACTAGCCGCGCAACGCTGGATGGCCGAGATTGCCACGGCCGTCCGACAGGGCTTCCTGCTGGTCATCGATTACGGCTACACGCGCAGCGAGCAGCTCGCAGGACGCCATCGCGGGACGCTCATGGCCTATCGTCAGCATTCCGCCAGTCCCAATCCATATCAGGCTCCTGGCGAGCAGGATCTGACCGCGCACGTAAACTTCACCGCCCTAACAGCAGCCGCGGAGCAAGCAGGCATGCTCCCGCAAAAGTTCGTCACGCAATCGCAGTTTCTGATGGGAATCGGCGAGCGCACACAATTCGCCGACGCCTTCGAGCAATGCCGCCTCCCGCAAGAACGGGCCAAAGTCGCCCTGCAACTCAAACATCTCGTCTCGCCCATCGGCATGGGAGAAACCTTCCAGGTGCTCCTAGCCAGCCGCGGAGTAGAACCCGACAGAACAGCCGCTCTAAGCGGCCTGCGCTTCGGTAGATAAGGTCCGATGCAAAGGCCGGGAGCCGAAGCTGAGGATCCACAATCCGACCGTACCCAAAAGTACCGTTCCCTAAAGTGCACCATTTTCGCTGCTATTTAACATTCCTGAAATATCTTTGCAGTAAACTACGCACTAAGTCGTTCGTATGGCCTCCGCTCGCTCATCCCGTTTCGCGTTGCCGCTGCAGGTGGCTGCTGTGTGCTACCGCAAGCAGAATTCGCATGCCGAATTCCTGCTCGTCAACACCAACGGCGGCAGCAAATGGACGTTCCCCAAAGGAGCCCCCGACACTCGCCTCTCCCACAGCCAGGCCGCCGAGCGCGAGGCCCGCGAAGAAGCTGGCGCGATTGGCGTGATCGAGGCGCGTCACTTCCACGTTTACATTCACTCGAAGGGCGTTTTCTGGCAGCCCAACGGCGTGCAGGAATACGCAGTCAAAGCTTTCCTGATGGATGTCCGCCAAACCCGCAAGCCGCACGAAGATTACCGCAATCCCACCTGGTTCGACGACGAAGAAGCCCGCGTAATCCTGGCCAAGGGCAGGGAAGTGAAGTATGCACGGGAACTGCAGACCGTGATTGAGCGCGCGCTGGAGCAACTGGGGACTGCCCGCATGGCCGCGGCGCGCTGAACTGCAATCCGCTTCTTGACAGGCTGTGTAACATAATGGCGGAGAGCCTCGTGAAGAACACAGCGAAACCCGCCTCGCCTGCTCCCGCCGAAAAACAACTAACCGAATTTATCTCCAAGTTCGAACCACCGATCGCGAAGCAAATACGCGCTGCGAGCCGTGTGCTGCGCCAGCTCTACCCAACCGCAAACGAGCTGGTCTACGACAATTACAACTTCTTCGTCATTGGATATTGCGCAACCGAGCGACCCTCCGATTGCTTGTTCTCCATAGCGGCTAACTCTAAGGGTGTCGGCTTGTCGTTCTACCACGGAGCAACGCTACCCGACCCGCACAAGATTCTCTTGGGCAGTGGCAACCAGAATCGCTTCATCCGTCTGGAGAGCATAGAAACGCTCTCCAGGCCGGAAGTCAAGGAACTCATGACCGCCGCCGTCGCGCAGGCGGATCCCCCCCTTCCCTCCAGCGGGCGCGGGCACCTCATCATCAGGTCTGTAGCAGCGAAGCAGAAGCCGCGACGTCTATCGGCGAAGCGCTAACTCGAATGTCAAAGCCAGAGCCTCCACAGACGAAATTCGTGAGACGATAAAAACAGCATGATTCAGCTCTCCGCCGCCGGCAAGCGCTACGGCCACAAACTCCTGTTCGAAGATGCCGACTGGCTGATCACGCCCGAGTCGCGCCTCGGCCTGGTCGGCGCGAACGGCACAGGCAAATCCACGGTGATGAAAATCCTGGCCGGGCTTGAAACGCTCGACTATGGCTCGATCTCGCGCACCAAGGGCATTTCGGCCGGCTATCTGCCGCAGGATGGACTCACGCTTTCCGGGCGATCCATCTTTGCCGAATGCATGTCGGTGTTCGATGACTTGCATGCCATCGAAAAAGAGATGGAGTCGCTCACCCACAGCATGTCGGAACTTGACCACACGGGCCAGGAATATGCCGACGTCGCCGACCGCTATCAGCGGCTGGAGCACGAGTTCCGCGCGCGCGACGGCTACACGCTCGAGGCTGAGGTGGGCAAGGTCCTGACCGGCCTCGGGTTCCATCGCGACGATTGGACTCGCCAGACCGAAGAATTCTCCGGGGGCTGGCAGATGCGCATTGCGCTGGCGAAACTGCTGCTGCAAAAGCCAAATCTGCTTCTGCTCGACGAGCCCACCNNGATCTCGAAGCCCGCAACTGGCTCGAAGAATATCTCGCGAGCTATCCCTACGCCTATGTTCTGATCTCGCACGACCGCTATTTCCTTGATGTGACGGTCGACCGCATCGTCGAAATCTGGAACAAGAAGCTGCATTTCTACGCCGGCAATTACGATCAATACCTCGCCGCGAAAGCCGCCCGCAAAGAGCAGCTCGAATCCGCCTACAAGACGCAGCGCGAACGCATCGAGCAACTCGAAGTCTTCATCAACCGCTTCCGCTATACGGCGACCAAGGCCAAGCAGGTGCAAAGCCGGATCAAGGAACTTGAAAAGATGGAGCGGATCGAGGTTCCGGAAGAAGAGAAAGTTGTTCACTTCTCTTTCCCGCAGCCGAAGCCCAGCGGGCGCATTGTGGCGGAGTTTAAGGACGTCGCCAAGAGCTACGTAAAATCCCCACGTGTCGAAGACCGCGAGACCCTTCGGCAAGCTCAGGGCAGGCTGTTGGGCGCCCGGTCCCTGGAACACGAGGTCTTCGCCAATGTCAATTTCATGATCGAGCGCGGCGAGCGCATTGCGCTGGTCGGGGTCAACGGGGCAGGGAAGTCCACGCTGATCAAGCTGCTTGCCGCCACCGAGCCGCTGAGCGCTGGTGAATTCAAACTGGGCCACGAGGTCCATCCCGACTATTTCGCGCAGGATCAATACAAGGAACTCGATCCCGAAGCGCGCATCCTCGACGACCTGGGCGAACTTTCGCCGTCATCTACGCAGACGCAGCTGCGCAGCCTGCTCGGCTGCTTTCTTTTTTCCGGCGATGACGTGTTCAAGCGCATTGGCGTACTCTCCGGAGGCGAGCGCAACCGCTACGCGCTGCTCAAAATGCTGCTGCACCCGGCGAACTTTCTGCTGCTCGACGAACCCACCAACCACCTCGACCTGCGCGCCAAAGACGTTCTGCTGGAAGCGCTGACGAAATACACGGGGACGGTGGTGTTCGTCTCGCACGACCGGTATTTCATCGACAAGCTGGCCACACGCGTGTTCGAAATCGGCGGAGGCAAAGTCGAGCTTTATCCCGGAAATTACGAAGACTATCTCTGG
>PLHN01000477.1 GCA_003139975.1 Acidobacteriaceae bacterium | reverse complement strand
CGGTTGGTGCACGATGAGGCGAACGCCGGTGCCCTCCGCATAGCGTCTCGCTTCCGCAATTTTCTTGATAAGACTCTTGGGCAGATCGCTGGCGCGCGCCGCGGCCACGGCCTTATCGCCGAGGACGAAGGACACACGGAAACATCCATCGCACGGGGCCAAATAGAGGATCGTTCGCGCTTTCAGCGCGGGGCGCAGCGCCCAGCCGTACTTGGGCGAGACGGACTTCCACTCTTTGCAGGCGATGCCTTGCTTGGTGAGCCAGTCGACCAGTTCTTTCCAGGCGATCGCGGCGGCCCCGAGCTTTGTAGCCACCTCTGCGCCGGCGGGTTTGATCTTTCTGCCGATGAAAGCGTTTGGGATATCCATGCTTGCTTTCTTTCCGGATCCCATCGAATAAGGGTGTTTTGAGATTTCCGCAGTCTTTTCTGTCGCTTCGTTCAGTTGCCAAGAAAGGTCGGCGCACGCTTCTCAAGGAAAGCTCGAATGCCTTCCTGATAATCGTGGCTATCGTAGACCTCGCGGCGAAGCGCCTGGAGACGTTCGTAGGTTTCCGGATTGAGTGGGTGGGCATTGGCCAGCACGCGCATCTCTTCCTTCAAAACACTGAGGACAAGCGGCGAAGTTTGCGCCATTTGGCGGGCCAGGTTCATGGTGAAGTCTTCCAGCTTGGCTCGTGGAACGACGTGATTGATCAGCCCGCAATCCGCGAGGCGAATGACGGAGACGGGCTCCGCCGTGAAGAGCATTTCTTTCAGCAGGTGTATGCCGCCGACCTTGATGAGATTCAGCGTCCCGTGAATGTCGTAGGGGACGCCGAGCTTGGCTGGAGTGATGGCAAAGGTGGAATCCTCTGCGGCGACAATCACGTCGCAGCCCAACACCAGCTCACATGCGCCGCCCCATACCGAGCCCTCGATCATGGCAATCACGGGGTGAGGACAATGTTCGATCTTGCGCATCACCTGGCGCAACGGATCGTTGTAGGTGAGCGGATCTCGACCGTTGGTGGGCAATTCCCTAACATCGTGGCCTGCGGAAAACACCTTCGCGCCCTGGGCAGCGCGTAGGATCACAACGCGCACAGGGGGCGAATGAAGCGACTCCAGGGAAAGAACGATGTCGTCGAGAAGAACCTTGCTCAGCGCATTGACCTTTCCGTGGTTCATCGTAATCACGCCAATGACGCCATCAACTATGGAATGAGGAGCTTTCACGCGCGGACTCCTGGTTACGGATCGATAGTAGTCCTGTTTGGCACTTACTGCGCGACTTGAGGTGAACTTCTTGGTACGTTCGGAGCGGTTGATCTCATGGGATCGTGGCCATGACACCTCCGACTGGAAACGGATTGGTTCGTTTTGATGGCTTGTTCCACGTGGAGCAATTGGAAGCAGAGGATGGGGCGAGGAGCGAACCGGCCATGGTTCCACGTGGAACATCCGCTTCCTGCAATCCAATTTGGACCTCGTACAAAAATGGAACGCCCGTCGCCGCCACAACAAAAACACCCCCGGGCCGGAGGCAGTTTTCCACTACGGGGCACATTTTGTCTTTCCCGTAATCTCGCGGCTGTGAATGCTCCAAAGCTCTTCCACTAGAATAACTTGCTCCACGGAATCGCCCGGATCCTTCCCGCACTTTCCACAGGTATGCTGCGTTTCCCACAATGCAAGCGCCTCCCGGTACAACCCGCGCCGCTTTACTCTGGAATGCCATGGGGAAGATTGTCGGACTGGTCAACCAAAAAGGCGGGGTGGGAAAAACGACCACGGCCATCAATCTGGCTGCGTGTCTGGCCATGGAGGGACTCAAAACCCTCCTAGTCGATTGCGATCCCCAGGCCAACGCCTCTTCTNNGCCATTCCGTCTACGACGTGCTCGTGCGGGACAGCGTCGCGGAACAGGTCATTCTCGCCACGGAAGTCGATGGGCTTTGGCTGCTGCCCAGTTCCAAGAACCTGACTGGAGCGAACATCGAATTGGCCGCTGCAGACGACCGGGCCCTTCGCTTGCGCCACAGTCTCGAGCCAATCCAAGCCAACTTCGAGCTCATCTTCCTGGATTGCCCGCCGGCCCTCGACCTNNGTGCTGCTGACGATGTACGACGACCGCACCAACCTCGCTCAACAGGTCACCGAGACGCTCCGCGAGTACTTTCGCGAGATTCTCTTCCGGACCGTGATCCCGCGAAACGTCCGCTTGGCGGAGGCGCCCAGCCATGGCAAGCCAGTCGCCCTTTACGATCCCCGTTCCCGCGGCGCCGAGGCGTACTTCGAATTGGCGGCGGAGTTCCTGGCCCGCAACCACATGGAAAGCCCGCGCGGGGCTGGACGCAAAGCACCGGTCGATGACCACCCAAAGGGTAAGATCGCGTTTTGGCCTTATTCGTGACCGGCGACCGGCATGCCGGACGCGCCCATTCATTGCGACACTTCAACACTGCGTCGCATTCGTCGGAATTGAGGAATTCGCATCATGAACACCACCGCCCCTGACACCAAACGCCGCGCCCTTGGCAAAGGTCTGGACTCTTTGCTTCCGCGTGTACATGCCACACCCGCTCCCGAGGCCGAAGGCGGAAAACCCCGCGAGATCCCTCTCGATCAAATCGATCCCAATCCCTTCCAGACCCGCTCTCATGTCAACGAGGAGCAGTTGGCCGAGCTGGC
>PLHN01000425.1 GCA_003139975.1 Acidobacteriaceae bacterium | reverse complement strand
GCTGGCATAGTTGGCAATGAGGGTTTCACAGGAACACTGGCGGCTGTTGGCGTGAGCAGGAGCACGCTTCAAGCGGTGGTACAAATCACGGGGGATGGGTTTCGGGTAGAGGTCGGATGCCTGCAGGATGCTTTGGAATCCGCTCGACACCTGCAACTGATGTTGAGCCGATATGCGGCAATTCGGGGTATGCAGGTAGCACAAACAGCCGCATGTAATCGGCTGCACGATATTGAGCAGCGCCTTGCGCGGTGGTTGTTAATGACTCAGGACAGAGTGGATTCAGGGTCGCTGCCCATCACCCATGATTTTCTCGCAACCATGCTCGGGACAGATAGACCTACCGTGAGCGTGGCCGCTGGCGTTTTGCAGGGGAAGAAGATCATCGAGTATACGCGTGGCACTGTGAAGATCCTGAACCGCAAGAAACTTGAAGGCTCCGCCTGCGAGTGCTACGGAGTTATCCGACAGTACGATGGCGAGTTTGGCTTGAAATAAGTCCGCGCGTGAAGACTCGGCTCAATCTTGGCGACTCGACAACGTTGTTGTCGTAATGACTCTATTACGCTCAAAGTCCCTGATCGGGATACCGGCCTGTGTGATACGTGGAACCCTGCCAACCCCGTCCGCGAGGTCGGCTTCGAACCATTACACGTGACAGTTTCTACTTTGAAACCTTGAAACTCTGCAACCTTGAAGCCTGCCCTTTTACGCTATCCTGAAAACGAAGCTCAATGACATTTCCCGATCAACACCCTCCTCCGGCAGAAGCCACCGGACGGAAGCTGGTTGGCATCGTCCTCTACGGACTGCTGGTTCTGTTCGCAGCCGCGGTTGGCGCGGCGTCAGGGTTCATTCTCGTGTATTCCACCGACCTGCCTCAGGTCGATGAACTGGAACGCTATCGCCCCAGTTCCGTCACCGAACTCTACGACACGCAAGGCCGAGTCATCGGCACCTTCGCCTTGCAGCGCCGCGTCATCGCCACCTATGACGACTATCCGCAGGTCCTGCGCGACGCGCTCGTCTCCATCGAAGACAAGGATTTCTACACCCACTCCGGAATCAACCTCTGGCGCATCGTGGGGGCGGCCTATCGCGACATCGAATCCGGCGGGAAAGTGCAGGGAGCCTCCACGCTCACCATGCAGCTCGCGCGCAACCTGTTCCTCTCTCCCGACCGCTCCTTTTACCGCAAGGTCCAGGAAGCCCTGCTCGCCATCCAGATCGAGCGGCGCTTCACCAAGCCGCAGATCTTTACGCTCTATGCGAACCAGATATTTCTCGGGCATGGCGCATACGGGTACCAGGCGGCGTCCGAGTACTATTTCAGCAAGCCCGCCCGTCAGTTGAGGCTCGAAGAAGCCGCGCTGCTCGCCGGCTTGCCGAAGGCGCCGCAGTATTACTCGCCGATCAATCACCCCGACCGCGCTCTCAAGCGGCGGAATCTCGTGCTCAATGCCATGCTCGAGGACGGCAAGATCACGTCCGCGCAAGCCGAAGATGCAAAGAGCCAGCCGATCGTGCTCCACGTGCAGAAGGATCCCAATTCGCTCGCTCCGCACTTTGTCGAGGAGATCCGCCGCTATCTGGAAGCCAAGTACGGCAGCGATCAGGTCCATCAGGGCGGTTTGCGCGTTTACACCTCGCTTGAAATGGACCTCCAGAAGTCCGCGCGTCAGGCCCTGCTCGATGGCCTTGCTGCCTACGAGCGCCGCCACGACTGGCGCGGCCAGCTCGATAATGTCATCGCTGAGGGCCAGTCGCTCGCCCAATACTCCGACCCCGATTGGGACGAAGAGCCCGATGTCAACGGATACATTCACGCGCTGGTCACCGATGTCTCATCGTCGGCAGCGGCGATTCGCTTCGGCCAGCACACGGCGGCGCTAGCGCCCGCAGACGCCGCTAGGATTCTGCCCAGGTCAAAGGCCAAGCTCGCCGATCTGCTCCACGTCGGCGACATCGTCTATGTCAAAGTCCTGTCGCTCGATTCTGGCGGCCGGGCTCACGTCAGCCTGGAGCAGGACTCCGGCGTCGAGGGCGCACTCGTCGCCATCGACAATGCAACCGGCGAAATCAAGGCGATGGTCGGCGGGCGCGATTTCAATCTCTCCAAGTTCAATCGCGCGACGCAGGCGCTGCGCCAGGTCGGTTCCTCGTTCAAACCCTACGTCTATACTGCCGCGATTGATGAAGGCGCCAGCCCCGACGACACCATCGTCGATGCGCCGACAACGTTCCAGACGGCCTCTGGCCCCTACACTCCGCACAATTACGACCAGAAGTTCGAGGGCACAATTACGCTGCGCCGCGCGCTCGCGCAATCCAGAAACATTCCCGCCCTCAAGCTCGCCGACCGAGTCGGCATCAAAACCGTTATCGAATATGCGCATCGCCTCGGCATTACCGAGAACATCCCGGCTTATCTGCCCGTTGCATTGGGATCGGCCGAAGTCACGCCGCTCGAACAAACCTCTGCCTTCAGCGTGTTTCCCAACGATGGCTTGCGCGTCGCCCCGCGCTACATCACCAAGGTGACCGACTACGAAGGCCGCGTCCTGGAAGAAGATTNNCCGACTATGAGGGCCGCATTCTCGAGGAGGATTACTCGGACGCGAAGGATGCGATCAGCTCTCGTACCGCCCGCATCATGACGACCATGTTGCGCGAAGTCGTGCTGCATGGCACTGCCGCAGCCGCCGCCAAAATGCCGTATCCGCTCGCCGGCAAAACCGGGACCACCAACGATTTCACCGATGCCTGGTTCGTCGGCTTTTCTCCCAATCTCACGTGCGGCGTCTGGGTCGGTTACGACGAGAAGAAGTCTCTCGGCAATAAAGAAACTGGGGCCCGCGCTGCCCTTCCAATCTGGATGCAGTTCATGAATATCGCTCTCGCCGGTAAAGATGCGGGAGAATTCCCCGCCCTGCCCACCCAGCAAAACTCCGCGGTCGCCCACAAGCTCGATACGCCGGACGTAGCCCCCGGAGACGGCGAAACGCACTAGAGCGTGTTATCTCGCACAACATCAGAAGCCATTTTCTTGATATAGTTCGTCCGCCAATGGCAGGTCTTGCCAGTAACGGAACGAGCGGGTCTTCCGGCATCTCATCGTCCTCTCTTTCCCGAAACCAGGTCCGCGGCTTCTGGGCCGCTTGGGGTGGATGGACGCTGGACGGCATTGATTCTTTTATCTATGCGCTCGTTCTCGTGCCTTCACTCCGCGACCTTCTGCCCCGCTCCGGCATTGCCGCAACCAAAGGCAACATTGGTTTCTATGGCGGCCTGCTTTTCGCCTTGTTTCTGGTCGGCTGGGGGATGGCATTTCTTTGGGGCCCGGTGGGCGACAAGTTTGGCCGCGTCCGCACTCTGATGCTCACTATCTTGTGGTATTCGGCGTTCACGTTCTTGAGCGCTTTCGCCACGAACGTCTGGCAACTGGCTGTTTTGCGCCTTCTCGCTGGCGTCGGAATCGGCGGAGAGTGGGCCATGGGCGGAACCTTCGTCGCCGAAGAGTGGCCTGAAGAACGACGCCGCACGGGCGCGGGCCTCATGCATACGGGCTATTATGTCGGGATCTTTCTCGCCGCAGTCATTAATTATGTGATCGGCAGCCGTTTTGGCTGGCGGGCCATGTTTGCGGTGGGAGGAGTGCCCGCGCTTCTGCTGGCCTGGATTCGCCGCGGGGTTAACGAACCGGCACGCTGGATCGACAAGGCAAACGTGTTGCACACCTGGGCTTTCTGGCGCCCTCTGGCTGCGATCTTTTCGCCGCAATGGCGCCGCCGTACCATTCTGAATTCGCTGTTCATGCTGGCCTCCATCTCCGGCCTTTGGGCCGGCACCGTTTATGTTCCGGCAGCGATTACCGCACTGGCGGAAGGCTCTGGCCGCTCCGGGGTTCAGGTGGCGCAACTAGCATCGCGTGGCGTGATGCTGGTTTCCTTCGCGACCATTCTCGGCTGCCTTATCATGCCGTGGCTGGCGGAACGGGTTGGCCGCCGCGGTGCCCTCGCCTTCTTCTTTGCTTTCATGGCGCTCTTCATCTGGCTCACCTTCGGCAAAGTCTTTTATCTTGGCGCTGGAGCTCTGCCATGGTTTTTCGTTTGTCTCTTTTTTCTCGGCATCGGCGGAGCAAATTTTGCCGTCTACACGCTGTGGCTGCCCGAACAATATCCCACCGGATGCCGCGCCAGCGCCTTCGCCTTTGCCACGTCGTTTGCCCGTTTTGGAGGCGCTGGAATCACGTTTCTGGTAGGCGCAGGGGTTCGCCACTTTGGATCTCTCGGCACTCCAGTAGCGATTACAGCGATTGCATTCGCCCTCGGATTGCTTCTGATTCCATTCGGAGCGGAAACCCGCGGCCAGCCGCTGCCTGACTAGCGCCAGAGCAGGCGCTGTATTTGCATGGTCGGAACCCCTGCTTTCGGATGAACGGCAACCCGCAGAGTTCCCGGAATTCTAGACAAGCTTGCGCAGCAGGCGCCCGATCCGCACGACGCGATATAGCGGGAAGAAAATCTTCGGTAATTCGATCGCGGCGATTTCTCCCGTCCCGGGTGTCCAGGCCAGACGCCAGAGATATCGTCCGCGGTCACGCGAATGCTCGCGCAATTTCCAGACATCACGGAAATATTCGCTCGATTCGAAATTGTAGGTCGCGGATCGAGCCAGCCGAGTGGCGTACTCTTCGCCGAGATTCACGACTTCCGGGTCTTGCGCGACCAACTCGCTTGCCGCCGCTGGAATCGCCGCACCCAGCAATCTCTCTGCCAGCCAGCAGTTCACGCCCACAATCCGGGCGATTCCCATGGCCCGCGCACGATGAACTACGCGCGCACAATCAAGCTCGGACGCGCGCAGGCTTTCGGCAATGTCGGCAAGCCAGATCAGCCGCGTCCAAAGGTGCTTGGCGGCATGGAGGCACAGAACGAGTACAGAGTCTTCCGGCGAAAGGCACGGTACTTCCGCCCCACCCAGGCTAACGCGCCGCGCCCGCGTGATTAAATCTTCGATGCGAAGATCACCATCCTGGGCTTCGACCGCATAGAGATACGGCAACAGGTTCCATTGCAATTCGACCAGGTTTCGTCCGGCCGCACCGTCCAACGATCGCTCATATCCGGTTCGCAAGAACAGATGCTCGACGGCTGGAGCAAGCTCCTGAGACGGATGGTATCCAATTTCCCCCAGAGCTCGTTTCGCAGACACAAAGTCGCCAGGAGAAATCAGCAAGTCGAGATCGGAGAAGCTCCGCAACCCCAGATCCCCATACGCCGATTGCGCCAGCATGGGTCCTTTGTAAGGAATTGCCCGCACATGTCTCTTTTCGAAGTGTCTAAGGATGCGGGCCAACTCCCCGGCAAACCACAAATTCCGGCGGAGGTTCTCTGCATAGGCGGAACGCAGAGATTGCGCAATGTCCGCCGGTACGTCGGGCGAGTGTTGCGCCAGGTTGCTCGCCACCAGAGACAGTACGCCATGGTGCTCGGCTAGTTGAACAAAGCCGCTCCAGTCGAAACCTGCGTAGTTCCAGTTCGCAATGCGCGCGGCCTGCTTCTCGTCCAGGCGAACGCTGGCGCACGCACACAAGAGCCGGAAATTGTCGTTTCGCGTTAGCGGACGGCTCGATGAAGGGGACGAGAGCAAAGCTTCAGCCATCTATTTGCGAACTATAATACAGAGACTCCAGCGGCGGTCGAAAGAGCGGTCGGGCATTCGTGTGCATTTCCATTGAACTGGGTTCTATGAATAAGGTCGTATTCGAATCCGTCGGCAAGGTTTTCCGCCACCGGCCCGCTCTGTTCAACTGGATCGGGCACGAGCGCGCAGGAGAAACCGTTGCCCTGGACAACGCCTCTTTTTCGGCGTCCAGTGCGGAAGTGATAGCGCTGCTCGGCCCAAATGGCAGCGGCAAAACCACCACTCTCAAGCTGATTTCGACTTTATTGCTTCCCGATACCGGATCGGTGTGCATCGGCGGCTTCGACTCGCTTCGAGACTCCGGCAACGTCCGCCGCCAAGTCGGTATCGCGGTGGCCACCGAACGGTCTTTCTTTCCGCGTCTATCGGCTCGCGAAAACCTGGATTTCTTCGCAGCCCTCGATGACGTCCCACGCCGCGAACGCGAGCATCGGATTAAAGAAGTTCTCTACAACACAGGTCTGGACGAACAGGCCGACACGCTGGTTATGAAATTCTCCAGCGGCATGTACCAGCGGATGGGCCTCGCGCGCGCGCTTATCAAGCGCCCCAGCGTGCTTTTGCTCGATGAACCAACACGCAGCCTGGACGCCGCCGCGACTTCACATCTTTGGACAACGATCCGCACGCTTGCCGGACAGAACACCACTGTCTTTCTCGCCACCCATAATTTTGCCGAAGCGGCCGCGTTGGCAGATCGCCTGTTGCTCCTCAATCGCGGCGCATTGCTCGAGGATCGCATGCTCAGCGGGCGCGAAAGTGCCGACGATCTGCGGGCGCTCTACTTTCAACGCACGGGCGAGCGCGCTGTTGCAGAAGATGAGCCTGTTGTCGCGATTCACCGCGCGGAGGCGGCATCATGAAGTCGATCCTGGACAAGCTCGCAGCCATCCTGCGCCGCGATCTGCTTATCGCCATCCGCCACCGCAGCGGATTCGTATTGACACTGGTTGGCGTGTTTACCGAGTTGGCCGCCTTTTACTACCTTTCGCGCGCCATCGGCCCGGGCTTTCGTCCGGAAGGCGTCGAATATTTCCCGTTCCTTTTAGTCGGCACCGGTCTCTACACCTTCTTTGTGATGAGTGCACAAGCGTGTCTGAATGCCGTGCAGGAAGCCCAGCAGAACGGCACGCTGGAGGTGTTGATGACCACTTCGACGCCGCCCGCCGAGCTTCTGGTTCTAAGCGCCATTTCTGCCTTTGCCGGAAGCCTGGTAAATCTCGTCGTGTATCTTTTCGCCGGCATCGCTGTTTTCCGCGCCGCCGTCCATGCCAATTTCTTCTCC
Source organism: Acidobacteriaceae bacterium (assembly GCA_003139975.1). Lineage (GTDB taxonomy): Bacteria > Acidobacteriota > Terriglobia > Terriglobales > Acidobacteriaceae > Acidiflorens. The sequence continues at coordinate 2,259 of PLHN01000425.1, read as the reverse complement.
TGCCTTCTAGTGCTGGGTCTCTCGCTGGCGATTGCGCTGGCGATTGGAATCCTTGCCGCCACATTTCAGGTTGCGGTGCAGAAGGGGTCGGCACTGATCTGGCTGCTCGGGTCGGGGCTTTGGTTTCTAAGTGGGACCATGTTCCCCATTGAAAGTCTGCCGCGCCCCCTCGAAGTTCTGGCCCGTGCGGTTCCATTCACGTACGCCATCGACGCCCTGCGCGGAGCGCTGATCGAAGGCCGTCCGGTGATGGCAATGGCTCCTACGCTGGCCACACTCGCCGCGTTTGGGCTGATCCTGCTCCCTCTGGCACTCGGCGGCCTGTCGTTCAGCCTGCGGCGGGCACGTCAGTGCGGAACTCTTTCGCTGTATTAGTTAGTACAATTTACTTTCTCGAATCCTCTTTCCTCCCGATATTGGCACCCAGCAACCCCTGTAGTACACTGCGAATACACTGATCGGCAATTGGGAAATGGGCCAGGCATTGTGAGGCTTTGACCAACTATGACGGAGAACCGCACCCCGGAGGATCGGCAGAAGTTAACCAAGGCGGCGAAAGAACGACGGCCCTATCAAAGACCATCATTCCGTTGTGAGCGGGTCTTTGAGACGACTGCTCTGTCATGTGGCAAGGTCGTTGCCGTGCAGAGCACATGCGTTGCCCAACGCAAGACCTCATAGTGCCAAAGTAACCGTGAATACCTCGTTCGAAACTCTTACCGCGGAGCGTTCTACTTTAGCTGCCGATGTTTTGCGCGCCAGCGGCCGTTTGTGTTTACAGGTTCGCGGCGAAAGCATGTTGCCGATTCTCTGGCCGCGCGACGTAGTTGAGATCGCCCGTTGTTCGATTGCAGACGCGCGGCCTGGGGATATTGTCCTGGCGCTGCGCGGAGGCCGGTTTTTCCTTCACCGCTTTCTCGCCCGCTGCGGTCCTGGCGGATTCTTGCTGCAGGGGGACTCGATGCCGGGGCCCGATCCGGAATTTCCCGACGAGGCCTTGCTCGGCCGCCTGGAAGCCCGCGAAGACCGATGCACGGACCAACGGATTGCCGACCAAGGGCATCCCGCTCCAAACTGCGCTCGCCAACAGTTTGCTGCTTTCCATCCAGTGCTTCCATTGCGTCCTTGGTCTTGGGCTGTCGGAAGGCTGCTCTGTTATTGCGGACCCGCGCGCCGTCTGGCGCTGAAGGTGCATGCGCATAACGTTCAAAACGTCGCAAGCGCTCGCCACAATTTGGCAATCGAGCTCGGAGTCTCCTGATGCCAGTGGCGAGCAAATTCGCGTGCGTCGAGATCGGCGGCATCCCGATTTCTCTCGCCACCACCGACAACACCTTTTACGATCTTCTAATCCAGCGTTACCAGGGATTCCTCAGCGCTTCGCCGGCCCAGTTCAAGCTTCAGTTTGACATCGTCGAAGCCGGACCTGATTCCGGCGACGACGTCTGCGTCCGCCGGGACGGACCGGAATGGAGGATCGAGCGCGGCGACTTTTGCGCGCGCTGGGATCCACGGACCGGCACCGGTTCCGTGCGCCAGAATGCAAACCCCTATTCCCTCGATTCCGTCCTTCGCATTCTGCATAGCCTGATTCTCGCCGAGCGCGGCGGATTCCTGCTGCACGCCGCGAGTGCGATCTGCGACGGCCGTGCCTATCTGTTTTCTGGTGTTTCCGGCGCAGGGAAAACAACCATGACGCGCCTGGCACCCCCCGATGTCACTCTGCTCACCGACGAAGTCTCCTATGTGCTCCCGCGCGCCACCGCGCCCGCTGGTGCGCCTCTGAACGCCGCCGGCTACCAGGCTTTCGGGACTCCTTTCGCTGGCGAGTTGGCCAAACCGGGCGAGAACACCAAAGCCGCAGTGGCAACCTTGTTTTTCCTGGAGCAAGGCCCGGAGAACCGTATCGACGAACTGCCCGCGGCAGAAGCCGTTCGCCGCCTCATGCGCAATATCCTTTTTTTTGCCGAGGACCCAAAGCTGGTCGAAAGAATACTGGCCAGCGCCTGTGACTTTGTCGATCGGGTTCCCGTTCGCCGCTTGACGTTTTATCCTGATTCCAGGGTGTGGGAAGCAGTTCGCCATTTCGCTCAGAATCCCCTAGATGCACGGTTTGGGCGTGATACGGTTAGGGACGGGGTGCCTGCGCATGTCTGAAACTTACATCGCTCGCAGTTCTGCGATTGCCGCCCGCCTGCTGGCCGGCGAGATGATGGTCATGAACTCGGCCGACTCCACGTTCTTCACGCTGAACGAGGT
>PLHN01000007.1 GCA_003139975.1 Acidobacteriaceae bacterium | reverse complement strand
GATATTTTCCCGCCGTTTCTGGCAAATGAAGTGCCGCAGCATGATGGAGTGGTGGCGTGCGAAGGATCGATGTTCAAGTCGAAGTTTGCGAACGCGCTCGCCACGATGATGATTGGCTCGCTGGGAATTGCGGCGGCTGAGAACAAGCTTTCGATCGGGTACGGCGCCGAGGCGGGAGCGATGGATCCGCTGGTCGCAAAGATGTGCGCACGATTCTGTAGGGATTCATTGGTAATTACGCGTAACGAGGAATCGCGAAACATTCTGCGCGAGCTGGGCGTGCCGACCGAACTGGGCACCGATACCGCCTGGACGTTTGAGCCGCTGGGCGCCGAGTATGGGCAAAAAGCGCTGCGCGACGTGGGTTGGGATGGGAAGACGCCGGTGCTGGCGGTCTGTCCAATCAATCCGTTTGAGTGGCCCGTGAAGGCCTCGATTGCGAAAGCCGCGCTGCACGGCCTGACCGGCGCCTACAAAGAAAGTCATTATCGCGGGCCGTATTTCCACCATGCGGGGCCGGAGGCGGATCGGGCTTATGAACACTACTTGAACTCGATTGCGAATGCGGTGGCGGCGTTTCGCCAGAAGAAGAACGTCTTTGTGGTCATGGTCGCCACCGAGAGGCTGGATGCCCGCCCGTGCCGGAGGATTGCAGAAAAGCTCGGCGGTGCACCGGTGCTGACGTCCGAAGATTACAACATGTACGAACTGGTGAGTATTCTGCGCGCTTGCCGGCTGCTGGTTTCCTCGCGCTATCACGGAATTGTGACCACGATGCCGGCGCTTGTGCCGTCGGCTGGAATCACGATGGATGAGCGCATTCGAAATTTGATGAACGAACGCGGGCACAAAGAATTGCTGATGAATGTGGACGATCCTGACTTGGAGGCGAGAACGCTAGCGGCCCTGGAGATTCTTGACCGGGATAGCGAGCGCATTGCCGATGGGATTGGACGCACTGTAGTGCGCAATTTGAAATCAATGGCGCGCATGGGCGTGTATTTTGAGGAAGAAGTGCAGCGGCGGTATCCGGAGTTTCAAACGCGGCGCGGCGAGTGGAGTTGGGAGGATTATCTGCCGCCGATGAGCGAGGGGTTGCGGGAGTTGGTGAAGGCGTACGGGTAGGAAGCGGTTCGCAAGATTGCCGATCCACATAGTCGTTCATGACTTTTCTCGATCAAATCTTTGCCAGCCTGGACAAGGGCGGCGAGTCCGTCGTGTTACAGGAGTTGCGCGACGGCACGCCTGTGCCCGTTACGGCGAAGGAATTGCTGGCACAAGTTCAGGTGGCGCGGGCGTATCTCCGCCGTTTGCGGCTGAAAAAAGGTGACCGCTGCGCGCTGGTTGCTCACAATTCCACCCGATGGGTAGCGATGGATCTGGCGATCATGGCCGAAGGGCTGACCGCGGTGCCTCTGTATGCGCGGCAGGCGGCGGCGGAACTGGTCGCCATGATGAAGGATTGCTGGCCCGCGGTGATTGCCTGCGGAGAGCAGTCGCTGGCCGACGCGATCACACAGGAATGGCCGGAAGCACCGCCGTGTTTCCTGCTCGACAACGTTTTCGCAAAAGAGCGCGGGCCGGTTGAAAACGATGCGCCGATTGTCGCGGACCAGGACGTCGTTGCCATCATCTACACCTCCGGCACGTCGGGCGAGGCGAAGGGCGTGATGCTGAATGCAGCCAACGTTGGCCACATGCTGGGCTGCACTTCGGGGCGGCTGACTCAACTCATGAAAGGTCAGTCGGGGACCGGCTCTGGGCAGGACGCCGTGTTTCATTACCTGCCGTTTTGTTTTGCCGGATCGTGGATCATGCTGCTGACCTGCCTGTTGCGCGGGTCGAAGCTGAGTTTGAATACCGATCTCGGCAAGATTTCTGGCGACATGCGGTCGGTGGCGCCCGATTATTTCCTGAATGTTCCGGCTCTGCTTGAGCGCATGCGCAAGGCGGTTGACGAACAGCTTTGGAAAACGGGCGGCGTAGCCTTGAGGATTTATAGCAAAGCCAAGGGCGCGTGGTTTCGGCGGCAGGAAGGGAAACGCCGGGCCGGCGATGCATTGTGGCTCTCCCTGGCGAATCGGCTGGTGTTTCCCACGATCCGAAAAAAGATGATTGGCGACCGGTTGCGCGCCCTGATCTGCGGGTCGGCCCCGCTCAACATCGACACGCAGCTGTTTTTCATGATGCTGGGGATTCCGGTGCTGCAGGTGTACGGCCTGACGGAGACGACCGCGATCTGCACCATGGACGATCCCGATGGACAGGTGATGCCGGGGCGCGCCGGACCCGCGATTTCGGGGATCGAGATGAGGCTGGCGGAGAATGAGGAGATTGTGGTGCGCGGCGCGAATATTTTTCCCGGGTACTGGCAAAGTCCGGCGGAAACGGCCAAGGTGCTGCGCGACGGATGGTTTCATACCGGCGATCAGGGCGAAGTCGATGCGGCCGGGAACTGGAAAATTGTCGGGCGCATCAAGAACCTAATTATTCTGGGTTCGGGCCACAACATTGCGCCTGAGCCGATTGAAGATAAGATCGTGCAGCAGTTGCCGGGAGCAAGCCATGTGGTGGTGGCGGGCAATGGGCGCGGATATCTGACCGCGCTGATTACGGGCAAGATAAGCGGCGAAAAGGCGCAGCAGGCGCTCGATCTCGTGAACCAGGGCCTGCCGCATTACAAGCAGGTGCGGGCCTTCCACGTGGTTGAGGAACCGTTCACGATCGAGAGCGGGCTGTTGACGGCCAACGGAAAAATCAAGCGCGACTTGATCGCGCAGAAGTTCAAGGCGGAAATCGACGGGATGTACGAAACCGCGAAGAATCAAGTCTCGCAAGGCCAAAGTTCGCAAGGCCAGGCCTCGCAAGATAAGGCCTCGCAGAATCGGGCGGCAAAGACGGCATGAGCGAACACAAAGGCCAGGAGCTCTCATGGCAGACGGTGAATGGCGCGATCGAGCTGACTCTGCACCGCGAGCCTTGCAACGAAATTGGATCGCTCATGCTGGAGGAACTAGAGAACTTTGTCCGCGCGCTGCCGGGGTTGATGAACAGCGCGCATGCGCTGATTCTGCACTCTTCACAGGCCGCAGGATTTTCGGCGGGCGCGGATTTGCGCGAACTCTACCAGCGCTCTCAAGGAATGGAAAAAGCGGCGGCGGCGCACGGCGTGCGCGATTTTCTGGAGCGCATTCATGCCGTGATGAACGCGCTCGATACGGCGCCGCTGACGACCATCGCGGCGGTGCACGGAGTGACGTTTGGCGGCGGGTTCGA
>PLHN01000019.1 GCA_003139975.1 Acidobacteriaceae bacterium | reverse complement strand
ATCTTCTCGACATACTTGTCCCATGCCTCAAAGGCTTCGCCGATGCGGTTGGCCAGCCTCCGGGCTCTGAAGTGCAGCGGATCGTGGACATCCACAAAGAGCTGCTTCTCAGCGTCGAATGCCAGGTCAGGATAGGCGTAGGTATGCTCGGAGAGAAAATCGATGTTGTCGGCGCACTTTTCCAGCAGCCAGCCGTCCCAGTCATACACACTGGCGAACTCATAGGGTAGCGTTTCTGTAATTGGCGGCTCCCAGATGCTCGGGAAGAAATTGTTTTTCTTCTCCGCGCCGCCTATGGATTTCTCGCAGATGCTCGCCCCGGACACAGTCACCTTGATGCTCGGGTCCACTTTCTTCATGGCTTCGACGATGTAGTTGTGCTTCACCCAGTACTGGTCCAGCGACATGTGGCCGTACTGCCAGGGACCGTACATCTCGTTGCCGATGGTCCAGTAGCGGACATTGAGAGGCTCGGGATGGCCGTTCTCCGCCCGCATTTTGCCCATGCGCGTCTGGACGGAGCCATTGCAATACTCCACTTCCTTGGCCGCCTCGCGTGCCGAACCGAATCCGCTGTCGATCGTTAAATCGGGCTCGGCTTCGACCAGCCGGCAGAGGGCGACGAAGTCATGGAGGCCGATATCGTTCGACTCTACCCTGTCGGACCACATCGGTTGCTGGCGCGGCGGGCGCTTATCCCGATCGCCAACACCGTCACGCCAGTCGTAAGCGGAGACGAAGTTGCCGCCGGGCCACTTGAACATCTTGAATCCTGCCTCCTTGTAGAGCCGTATCATGCCGGCGTGAAATCCCTGCACGTTATCGGCAGGCATGAGCGAAGCGGTCCCGATGTGAAACGTGCCGCTGCCGGTACCCAGGATTTCCAGGCGCGCATCGTCAGTGTCGGCCGTCGGAGTGAAATTCAACGGGAATTTCAGGTACACGCGCGACAGCATGGGGATCGTGATGGTTTGAGAGTCGCTTTCGCCAGGCCCCCAGGCCAGACGAACCACAACTTTAGCGCTGGAATCACCGGCAAGATAAATGTGGCCTTCGTAAGACTTGCCGCTGCCCAGCCGCAATTTGGACTGCCGAATGCCGCGGAGCTCGGAGCCGTCAAGCTTAACGCGCGGGCTGTGCTTGCCGACAAATGGCCGCACGGTGTCCATTTCGACAGTCCCTTCCGGCCCCACTGGCTTGAATGGCTCGCCTGGAAAGCGGCGGAAAAAGGAATTCGTCGGTGCCGCCGCGACTGCGCTGGTAATCGGGCTGGCGAACTTCCTGTCGGTCAGCNNTCCATATAGCCTCCGAAAATCATCGGGTTCACCGGCCCGCCGCTTTTGGATGCGTCGATTGCGACTTGGAGATCTCCAGCCGGAGCGGCGAAGGCCGTCATCCCCTGCTGCAACGCAGCGGCGCTTGCAACCGATGCCGCCAAAAACTCACGTCGATTCATGGGCATTTCACATCTCCCTGTGTCTGGCTTGATCCGAACGACCAGAAGGATTCGATTTAGACAAGAACATTTGCAACAAAGAAATTAGCACATAGGATCAGAGGAGCGGATTTGTCCCCTCTCCGGAAGCGTTCTTACTTGGAGTGCTTGAGGTCAGGAAACAAGCATTTCCTGGCGCGGCGTAAGGGAATTGTGTCGCCCGGCACGCGAGCGGACTTGGATCGGAGGACTGGCGAAATCACCGAATTCCTGAATGCGTCATCATCGAGTTTATGCCGCCTTCGCCGCAGGCCTTCATAGGATCGATGATCAACCATCCCGCAGCACCGAGCGCCGCGATGGAGGCAGCGGTGACGAACGACATCTCCCAGCCAACGTGGGCGGCAATCAGCGGAGTGAGAGAGGCCGAGCAAGCTCCGCCTAGCTGACCGCCCATATTCATGATTGCCGAAACCACGCCGACGTTTTCTCCGGCGATATCAGCCGAGACAGCCCAGAAGCCGCTTTGCGAGATGTACAAGACGCCCGCGCCGCAGGCAAGAGTTATTCCGGCCGAAACCGCGGTGTGAGCGCGCGATCCCGTCACCAGAAGAATCGCCGTAAGTCCGAGCGATAGTGCAGGCAATAGGCATCGGCCCGCACGCAGGCCAAATCGGGCCGCGATCCAATCGCTCACAGTGCCTCCCCCGAAGCAACCGATCGTCATGGCGATGAATGGCAACATGGAGAAGACGGCGCTGGCCTTGAGGTTGAGCCCGCGCACTTGCGCCATATAGATGTAAAACCATGCGAAGAATATCCAGGCAACATAGACGAACGCAAAATAGCTCATGGTCAGGGCGAAGACTTCCTTGCTCGTGAAGATTTTCGTCCATGGAATCGATCGCTTGGCATCGCGCGTTGGTTCCACTCGAACGACGGAGGGGCTGGACTGATTCTGTACTCCGGCGATGCGGACCTTTTCCGCTTCCCCGACAAGCGGGTGTTCCGCGGGGTTATCGCGAGCCGCAAGGTACCACACCAGGCTGACCGTTACATCGATCACGGCGCTAAACCAGAATGCCGCTCGCCATCCGTGGCGCAAGATGATCCCAGTGACCAGCGGAGGCGTGAGTCCTGCACCAATGCCGACCCCGGCGAAGATGAGTCCATTTGCCTTGCCGCGCTCGCCCACAGGAAACCAGCGCGCGACAAATTGACTGGCAGCAGGGTACATGGTGGCCTCGCCAACACCCAGGCCGAAGCGCACCAGCGCCAATACAAGCAAGGCGCCGCGCAACGTTGGAGGAACGAGCGCCGTTAAGGCAGCGAAGATGCTGCACCACGCCATGCCGAGAGTCAAGACATAGCGCGGGCCAATCCGTCTGGCGAGCAGGCCCGCGGGTACTTGAAAGATGGCGTAACCAATGAGAAATGCACTGAACACCCAGCCCAGATGCGTATTGTCAACGGCGTACTCGCGGCTGATATGAACGCCTGCGATGGAGATATTCGTTCGGTCAAGAAATGCCACCGCGCTCATGACAAATAGCCAGAGCACCAGCAAGTAGCGTATGGGTGGAAAATTCCGATAACGGTGGTTCGAATTCACATGCATCCCTTTACCATTTCGAACTCCGAATTACTTGTCACAAGACTCCAGCTGGAACAGATGTGCATACGAACGCGCGCCTTCCCTGGCCCTAGCGGAGTTATTCATCGAGCCTTGTTTTCTGTCAGGGCACCGAGCGAGGATCAACCCGCCAGATGCGCATGGCGCTCGGGTCGGCTAACGGGCCCGGGGCTCTGGTTTCTCCGGTGGCCTTGCCGAGGATATCGTTCTCAATGTGATTGACTACACTCACCTGTGGGAATGGCTGGGTGCTGCCGATTGTCAGCTGGAGGCGATCAGGATCGAATTCCACCTGCATGTCGCCCAAAGCTCCATTCTTGTCCCAGCCGTACGTCTGGCGCCAGGCCGGCAAGTCAAGCCACTGCTTCGAGTCACCAGTGAAGAACCCCAGAAACCCATTCGGCATGGAAACATAGAAGTTGCCGTCGGCCTCGTTGTTCTGGTTGAGGAACACGATGGCTGACTTGCCGCAACTGGCGAAGATGTTATTCGAGATCTTGTTTCTCGTGGCGGTTCCGCTGCCGGCACGATCGGGGCGGGTAATCGCAAAAATGCCAGAGTTGTCGCAGCGGCCGATCAGATTCTGAGCGATGATCAGACGATCGCTGGC
>PLHN01000455.1:253-2787 GCA_003139975.1 Acidobacteriaceae bacterium | reverse complement strand
AAAGGCAAGATCGCGTCTTTGCGCCGCTTCAAGGACGATGCCTCCCAAGTGACCAGCGGCATGGAATGCGGAATTTCCATCGCCAACTACGGGGACGTGAAGATTGGCGACGTGATCGAAGCCTTCCTGACAGAAAAGATCGCGGCCGAAAGCATCGCGTAGAAAACTATTTCAGCTTCGAATGAAAGTAAGAAAGGGCTGCGTTCGCAGCCCTTTTTCGTTGGATCCCCCTGGGCTCGGTCTTTTGGAATCAAGATTTTAGAGATGAAACCCGCCAAATTTTTGAGAAATAAGGGGTTATTTGTAAAATATTCATAAATAATGAGTTAGCTGTAATTTCTGGACTCCGGTCGCTCAACTTAAAGGAGGCCAAAAGAAAGGCGTGGCCATGGGCCACGCCTTGGTTGTTGGCAAAGTGCAGGGGCTATTTGCTGCGCTTCTTCCACGCGCCCTTTCCCTTCGGTTTGAAGAGCACGGGTGAGAATTGAGTGTGCGCGGCGGCTGTTCGAACGCCACTGCCCGACGAACTCTGGGCTTCGAAGGATCCTAATCCGAGCTGATTGCTGTCTGTTTCAAGGATAAGGATGGTTGAACCGTCGTTCGCGGCGTAATAGTTGAAGTTGAACTCGCTGGAGTTGGTCACCGAACCGTGGCCCGCGACCGCTGTGTCAGGTGTGAGTGTGCCGGTGAACGAGACGTTGGGTGTAGTGGACCCTTCATCGTTGATGTCCTCCGGGCCGCTGTAGTTGCCGCTGCTGTCCACAACAAACTGGGCGATGTCATCCTCCTCGAAGTTGCCATTGCCGCCATTGCCATTAATCGCCGAGAGATTCAATCCGTAGCCGGGAGTGGTTGAGATAGTGGTCGTGGTGCCCTGGGGCAGGGCGATGCCGCCGGTGATCCCGAACTCGCCATCTGTAGGGTTATCAATTTCCAGCATCTCAATCCCGCCGCTGGAGGGATAGGCGGCAAACGTTGGTGAGTCGAGAAGTCCGGAGGCGCCGTTATAGATGCTGTTCAGGGTCAGCTCGGTTCGTCCGCCCGTGACGGTGGTGAAAGAACCCCCAGTCCCCGCCACCTCATTGAAGTTACCGGCATCGTTATAGTCTTGAAGGACGTCGCTGAGCGTGCCTGAGGCGGAGGTGAAGAAGCCCGCCATTGCAAGTGGCTCGACGTTGCTGGTGGAGTCGAGGCCTTCCATGGAGTAGGCATACACGCCGTCGGGGATCGATGTCTGCTGCGTGAAGGCATCTCCGGCCAGTATCTGCGCGGTATCGGTTTCGATGAACTTCAAGTGCGTCACATCGACCATGTAGACATCGAAATTATAGGTCGCGACCAGGTCATTGCTGGAGTTGTAGGAGCTAAGAGTGGCTGTTCCGGGGGATCCTGCGGTAACGGTGGCGGCGAGATTCAAGTCTGCCGTGGCAACGCCGTTGGCGTTAATGTCTGCAAGGCCATTGAAGGATATGCCCTGGGCACGAGATACGCTCGTGCTAAAAGTTCCCACCATGGCCAGCGGAACCTCGTTGCTGCCTGAAACGGCAGCACCGGAGAGACCGAAGGAGTAGGAACCGGTGAGCGCCCCGGTTGCTTGCAAGTCAATCGTGCCACTGCCAGTGCCGTCGCCGTCGAATTCAGTAACGAGCCCATGCGAGGGCGAGGTGAGGACGAAATCCAAGACGATACCCGGCAGAACGCCGCCCGACGTAGTGAGGGTGATCTGACCGCGACCATCGGAGCCCACGCTGTAGGCAGCGGAAGCAGCGCTGATCGGCGTCGAGGACTGCCCGAACGAAAGGCTGTTAATGTCGATGTTGCCCCCTGTTAATACGTTGCCGTTCCCGTCGGTTACGAAGGAGCCTGCCGCCGCGAGGAACACGCCGTTGGTGGAGTCGACACCGGTGGAGGAAAAGACATAGGTGCCAGTCAAGCTGGCGTTGGTGAAGCCTTCCGAGTTAGTGGAAACTTTGTTGCTGCTGCTGCAGCCGGCTGTCAAGAAGAGACCTGATACCGCCGCTAGGGCCATGAGCAGGCGCGCGGCACACTTGGTGGACGCAAGGGGATTCATAGACACTCTCCTGAGGGTGATGTCCTAGGATGCACTAAAACCCCGGTTCTGGGGAAAAGTTTCTGTAAAGAAAGGTAATCGGGAAGCTTCCTCTCGAGGAGGGTCAGCTTGTTGTAGCGGAAGACCAGATTTCTGGAGAGGGCGGGTTCTTGGGCAACTGGGTCCCGAGGGTAGGGGTCCTTCGACNNGCCGCTCCGCTCAGGAACACAGATGCGGGCGACAAGGGGACTCGTAGGCTTAATTGCAAGCTTGTGGGGGCGAACTATGCTTTGGTTGCTTCCGCTGGAGCCGGGGAAATGGCTGGCATTGGCCTTTGCCTTTGCTTGCGCTTCTCCACGGCCCAAGTGACTACTCGATAGAGCAGCAGAATTCCGAGCACAATTGCGTACGCTTCGGGCTTGCGGACATCAGCTTTTACCAGCCACCAGTAATGCACCACGCCGAGAATTCCGGTCAGGTAGAT
>PLHN01000455.1:0-161 GCA_003139975.1 Acidobacteriaceae bacterium | reverse complement strand
GCGAACAGTCCGATCATGCGGCGAACGCCGATGAGCCAGTATTGATGCGTGATGCGGCGGAGGGGCGTGATCGAGAGCGTGGTCAGGACGAGAATCAGCGTCCAGTCGCCAGTGGAGTGGGTGATGACTTCGATGGGGTTGGCGCCCAGGCCGTCGTGCAG
>PLHN01000218.1 GCA_003139975.1 Acidobacteriaceae bacterium | reverse complement strand
CCGGGGTTGATGGCAGCGTCGGTTTGAATCGCTTCGTCGATCACCATGCCGTCGGGTTCCTGCACCTGGCGGATGGAACTGACGATGCCGCGTGTGAGCGTGCCTGCAAGGCCAAAGGGATTGCCGATGGCATAGACTTTTTGGCCGACTTGCAGGTTCGTCGAGTCGCCGAGTGTCATCGGGCGAAGGTCGGGAGCTTTGATCTGGACAACGGCGAGATCGTGGGCCTGGTCGGTGCCGACGATGGTGGCGCGATACTTTTTTCGATCATGCATGGTTACCCAGACTTCGCGTGCGTTTTCGATCACGTGGAAGTTGGTGAGGACGTGTCCTTCTTTGTCGATGACGAAACCGGAGCCCTGGCCTTCCTGGGGGACAAGTCCGTAGAAGAAGTCGAAAGTCTGAGTGCGCGAAGTGATATTGACGACGCCCGAAATGCTCTTTTTGTAGACGCTGATGTTGTTCTGCTCTTCGGGATCGAGCGACTCGCTGCCGGCGGCTTCGGTGACTTCCACGTGCTGGGGACGGCTGAGCCAACTGGTGGGATGCAGGTCATTGCGATAAGTGGTGAAGTAAAAGAAAGCGGTGGCCAGGATGATGGCGAATAGAAAGGGACGCAGGATTCTCATATTGCGTTAGTGACTCCGTAGGACGACCTGTAGGGATTCTAGCGAAAAGGCGGGTGAAGCGCAGAGAGAGGGATCGGCGATGTCACACAAAATCGATAGGTCGATCGTTCGCTCCCGAGCTTTGCTCGGGCTGGACAGCCGAGGGCGGCTGTCCCTACGTGATTTTGCCCCAGCCGCCACCGCCGGGAGATTCGACCCTTACTCTTTCTCCGGCGCGCAGGCGGACGCTGGTCTTGCCGGGGAGTTCTTCTTCGGAGCCGTCGCGGCGAATGATGACGGTGCGGCCGGGGGCGCCGTCGCTTGCGCCGGCCAGTCCGTAGGGGCCGCGGGTGCGGCGATCGGCTAGCAGCGTAACCTGAGCGTCGGTGAGGACTTCAATTTCGCGGATGATGCCGTCGCCGCCGGTGTGCAGGCCGCGGCCTCCGCTATTGGGACGCAGCGAGTATTGGCGCAGGCGGACGGGATAGGCATTTTCCAGCGCCTCGGCGGGTGTGTTTAGGGAGTTGGTCATGTGCGTGTGCACTCCGGACACACCATCTTTTGTGGGACGCGCGCCCATGCCTCCGGCGATGGTTTCGTAGTAGGCGAAGGGCTGGCCCGCGCCTCTGTGGTCTCCGCGTGAATCGATGCCGCCGATGGTTAGATTGTTCATGGTTCCGGCAGCGGCAGCGGGAATGCAATCCGGAATTGCCTTGGCCAGCGCGCGCAGCAGGACGTCCACAATGCGCTGCGAGGTTTCCACGTTGCCGCCTGCGACGGCGGCGGGAGGCCGGGCATTCACGACTGTGCCGGGCGGAGCGATGACACGAATGTCGCGCATGAGGCCGGCGGTGGTGGGCACGTCCTCGCGCAGGAGGCAGCGGAAGACGTAGAAACAGGCAGAGTAGGTGATGGCTTCGACGGCGTTGATGGCGCCTGCGACCTGCGGATCGCTTCCGGTGAAGTCGATGATGACGATGGGCTTAGGGCTAGGCGCCGAGAGAGACGCGGCAAGCCGCGTCTCTATAGCAGAGGATTTCTTGGCCGACGCTTGCCGGACGTGGATTGTTACGGCGATGCGGACGGGCTCGGTGTCGACGCCATCATCATCGAGAAAGTCTTCGGCGTGGTATTCGCCCGGCGGTATGGTCACGAGGAAACTACGCATCAGTGTTGCCGAGTAATCGATAAGACCGGAGGCGGCTTTTTGTGCGCGGGCAAGTCCATAGCGGGCGCAGATTTCAGCGAGTCGCTGGACGCCGGTCTGGCAGGCGGCGATCTGTGCTCCGAGATCGCCTTCGCGCTCCTCGGGCGTGCGGACATTATTGAGAAGCAAGGCGAGTATGTCGGGCACAATCTCTCCGCTGCGCATGATCTTGACGGGCGGGATGCGGAAGCCTTCCTGGTAGATTTCGCGGCTCGGGCCCATCGAGCCGGGATAGGTGCCGCCGACATCGGCGTGGTGGGCTCGCGAGGCGACGTAGAAGTCAGGAGTGGCCGTGTGGGACGGGCGCCCTCGTCCGGCGCTCTTCGTTCCGCATACATATACCGGCATGACGAGCGTGATATCGGGGAGGTGCGTGCCGCCGCGAAAAGGATCGTTGAGTATGACGACGTCGCCGGGCTCGAGCGGAGAACGGTCGAGGCGGCATTGTTCGATAGCGGCAGCTACCGACATCGGCATCGATCCGAGATGCACGGGCATGTGGTCGCCCATGGCAATGACCTGACCGCGCGCATCGAAGACGGCGCAGGAATAGTCGCGGCGCTCCTTGATATTGGGCGAAAAGGAAGTGCGGCGGAGTGCGGCTCCCATCTCCTCGGCAATGGAGTGGTAGAGGTTCTTGAAGACCTCGAGTTCGATGGGATCGTGCATCGCCGACCCAAAGTGTACGCCAAAAATGGATAAGGTCAGAGGTGAGAGGTCAGATGGCAGAGGTTACCCTCCCGACTTGAGCGGTTTGGTTCTTACCTCTGACCTTTGACCTCTTACCTTTGACCTCCGCCCCGGGTGTAAACTCATGTAATTATGTCTGAAGGTCGTTCGCGCATTTGGATTTGGCTGCTGGTGGGCGGCGCGTTATTTGTGCTATTTGTTGCCGCCGTGTTCACGCTGGTCTACTTCAGTTTCGGCAACGAGGATGAGCAGGCTTTCTCCGGCTTCGGCTCAAAAATTGGCGTGGTTGAACTGGAGGGAGTAATCATTACTCCCAAGCAGGTAGTCGCGCAGCTCAAACATTTTGCCGACGACGATTCGGTCAAGGCGATCGTTCTTCATGTGAATTCGCCGGGCGGCGGCGTGGCCGCGTCGGAGGAGATTTACCGGGAAGTGAAGCGGATTCG
>PLHN01000134.1 GCA_003139975.1 Acidobacteriaceae bacterium | reverse complement strand
CGCAAAACCCGCCGCGGAGACCACGCCGTGTCCTCCAGGTGATACGGCATGGCATCCAGAAACCGCTGAATGCCGTAAGGATCTTTCAGGGAGCGCAGCTTGCGAATTTCGGCGGGCGTGAAGCCCCAGGAGTTGGCGGCGGTGTTCATTTTCGATGATTGAAGGTAGCAGGATCGGACGGGGATTGGGAATGGAGGAGGGGGTTCGTGGCGTGACGCTGCGACCGACCATTATCAACGCTCCGCCGCAGTTTTACGCAAACAGCGCACGCAGCTCCGCCGGGCGGTCCACCACCACATCCGGCGTGACTTCCTCCAGCGTGTGTGGGGCGAAGCCATACGTTACGCCGCACGTCCACAACCCTGCATTGCGGCCGGTCAGCACATCGATGGACGAATCCCCAATCATCAACGCTTCGCCAGGCGCCACGCCGGTCTCTTCCAGCAGCGTCCGAACCCCCAGCGGATCGGGCTTCTTTGTCGCGAAACTATTGCCGCCGTAGACGTGCACGAAGTAATCGCCCATGCCCAGCGCCTGCACAATGTCCTGCGAGGGGCGCACGGGCTTGTTTGTCAGTACCGCCATCAACCGCTGCACACCTGGGCGGAGAGAGTTTGCCCTGGGCGACCCAGAGCTTTGCGAAGGGGAGCCGAAGGGAATGTCCGCCCCACACGAACCATTTGCCAGCGCAGCCAGCATTTCGGGAATCCCGTCATACACGGTCGTGTGATCCAGTTTATGCAGCCGGTAGTAGCCGAGAAAATACTCGAGCGCGCTGCGGAATAACGCCTCGTCATCGCCGCAGCTATCTGCAACCAACGCCCGTTGTACCAGCGCCGGCGCCCCATCACCCACATAGCTGGCGATCACGTCGCCCGCTAGTTCCGGGCGGCCGAAATGGCGCAACATGGCGTTGACGGAATGAATCAAATCCAGCCGAGAATCGATCAGCGTGCCGTCGAGATCAAAAACCAGCAGCCGAATGGAGCGCGGATCAAACCGCCGCAAAAAGCGGATCATGGACTGTTCAGGATAACCCAGGTCTCAGGTCTCAGGTCTCAGGTTTCAGGTTTCAGGTTTCAGGTTTCAGGTTTCAGGTTTCAGGTTTCAGGGAGGCTGGAGCCTTTGGGATCGACCGTCAATAGCAAGCCAGACGCTCACCGAGGGCCATGGCACTCCGGATAAAGAGATTTTCCTGATACCTGAGACCTAACACCTGAGACCTCATTTACAATAAGGCGGGTTCAAACTCGACGGGGTGAAGAACGCAGCATGGCCACAACCAAGATTGATCCCAAGCTCGGCGAAGGCGAGGAGAAAAAGAAATCTGGGACCTACCAGGGCCTGACGCGCCAGCAACTCATCGATGCCTACCGCATTATGTTTACCTCGCGCCGAGTTGACGACCGCGAGATTCTGCTCAAGCGCCAGCAGAAGGTTTTCTTTCAGATCTCCGGCGCGGGGCACGAAGCGACCGGCGTGGCCGCCGCTTATGTGCTCAAGGCCGGCTACGACTGGTTCTTTCCCTATTACCGTGACCGCGCGCTTCTTCTAGGGCTGGGTGCGACTCCGTATGAAATGCTCCTCGGCGCGGTCGGCGCGGTCGACGATCCCAGCTCCGGCGGCCGCCAGATGCCGTCGCACTGGGCCCACAAGCGCCTCAATGTCTTTACGCAGTCTTCGTGCACTGGCACGCAGGTTCTGCATGCGGTGGGATGCGCCGAGGCTGGGCGCTACTTCGCGCAGCATCCGAATGCGGCACGAAAAGCCGAGGGCGATTACCGCCAGTTCAAGGATGTGCAATTCCATGGCGACGAAATCGCCTATGTCTCGCTCGGCGATGGCACCACCAGCGAAGGCGAATTCTGGGAAGCGCTTAATACCGCTTCCAATCGGCGATTGCCAGTACTTTTTTCCATTCAGGATAATGGCTACGCCATTTCCGTTCCGGTCGAAGTCCAGACCGCGGGCGGCAACATATCGCGCCTGGTGTCGGGCTTTCCCAATTTTCATTTCGAAGAAATCGACGGCACCGATCCTATTACGGCCTATGCTGCCTTTAAGCGCGCGGCCGATTATTGCCGCGCGGGCAGCGGTCCGGCATTCGTCCACGCGCACGTGATACGCCCTTACTCGCACTCGCTCTCCGATGACGAACGCCTTTATCGTCCGGAAAGCGAACGCGAGAGCGACGCGGCGCGCGATCCCGTTCCGCGGCTGCAGATGTTTCTTCTGCGCGAAGGCATCCTCGACGAGGCGGGCATTAACCGGCTCGAGAAAGAAGTCGAAGAACAAATTCAGGCCGACGCGGATCGCGCGCTCGATGCACCGCTGCCGCAGCCCGAGTCAATTTACAACTTCGTCTACTCTCCCGATCTCGACCCGAAATCGGCGGCGTTCGATACGCATCCCGCCTATGCCGCGCCCGAAGCCACTTCCGAGGGCAAACGCCCCGCCGCATCTCAAGCCAAGACCATGGCCGACCTTATTAATGCGACCCTGCGCGATGAAATGCGCCGGGACGAGCGCATCGTCATCTTCGGCGAAGACGTCGCTGACGCCAGCCGCGAAGAATATGTGAAGCAGAAGCTGGTCAAGGGCAAAGGCGGAGTCTTCANNACATCTGGCCGGCGATGATGCAGTTGCGCGACGAATTGGCGCTGGTGCGCTGGCGTTCTAATAATGCATTTTCGTCCCCACTCGTGGTGCGCGTGGCCATTGGCGGCTATCTCACGGGGGGCGCCATCTACCACTCGCAATGCGGCGAGAGCACGTTCACCCACATTCCCGGCTTGCGCGTTGTTTTTCCGTCGAACGCGCTCGATGCCGCCGGGCTGCTTCGCACCTCCATCCGTTGCGACGACCCGGTTCTTTTTCTGGAACACAAGCGCCTTTACCGCGAAACTTACGGACGGGCACCCTACCCCGGCCCGGACTACATGGTCCCGTTCGGCAAGGCGAAGATCGTTCACCCCGGAACCAACCTCACCGTCGTCACTTATGGCGCGGTCGTTCCACGCGCTTTGCAGGCGGTGCAGAGAATTGAGCGCGAGCACCAGGTCAGCGTCGAACTGATCGATCTGCGGACGCTGAACCCGTTCGATTGGGACGCGATTGCGGACTCGGTCAAGAAAACCAACCGCGTTCTCATCGCTTACGAAGATTCGTTAAGCTGGGGATATGGCGCTGAAATCGCGGCCCGCGTCGCCGACGAGCTTTTCCATCATCTTGACGCCCCTGTCAAACGCATTGCCGCCACCGACACCTTCGTTGGCTATCAGCCGATTCTTGAAAACGCCATCCTGCCGCAGACCAGCGACCTGTTCCGGGCGATGAAGGAATTGGCGGAATTCTAAAAGCTGGGAGTCTGACAAAGAAACAATGGACGTTCTAGTACCGTGACCCTCATAGTCTGTTCCACATCCCAAGCGGGGCGAGGGCAAGGTGCCGGCGCTACACCTTCTCCACCGTGGTAATCATATCGCGGTCGCGGCTCTAGTTGCTGAGCGTAGGTGGGCTAGTTGTCGGTGAAATCCTGGCACAACCGGGCAGCACTGTTGGCGAGGCCGTTAGCTTCGGTGTTCTGCTCGCGCGGAATGCGGGTAATGTCAAACTCCAAGGCCCGGGCCAGCTTGCGGCAGATCCAGTTCAATGAATACAGCCTCGGGCTCCGGCAAGAATATTCTCCCGACATCTGCCGCACCACGACATCGGAATCGGAGTAAACGCGAAGCGATCGCGCCTTCCTCCCGAGGGCCCACTGCAGCGCTTCCAGTAGCGCAACGTATTCGGCTACATTGTTGTCTTGCCAGCCGATCCACCGGGCAATGCGGATATGGCCTCCGCCGGGATCCTCGACAACGACCCCGATACCGGACGGCCCAGGACTCCCATGGGAACTGCCGTCCACGTAGGCAACCAGATGCGGCATGTCAGTTGTCATTCCTGACAGCACCATGCGTGAAGATGGTGCGCGGCGTCAAGAACATTTGCTGGTTCCTTGTGTTCATGGCATAGAAAGATTTCCACAGGCGGGCAAGCCGCTCCAGGACGGAATCTCCTGCACTCTGTCGAATGCCTTGACTGACAGGGCATTTGGAGAATTCAGGGGTCACGGGCCGAATCGCCAATTGCACCAATAACGGGCGTTGACAACTTCTGATTATGGACTAAGCTGAATGGCGTCGACGGCTGAAAGGGTTGGCTTCAAAAATCGTTGCCAGTCCGAAGTAAGCTGGGTGATTCAGAAGGCGGGGCGACCCGCTGGACGACCAGACCCGAAAAAACCGACGAATCTGCGAGGAGACGCCGGGGTTTGGTACTGCGAAAGCAGTGATCGCATCAAGGACCGCGACGGTGCACGCATCTACGTCGCTGACTCTCTCGCAGGAGTTGGCGGCTAGAGCGTAACCNNTGTCGCGGTCTTTTCTATTGCCCGCAGTTCCCTTCTCAAGCACCTGAACGCCGGACTATCTTCTTAGCTCTTCTTGGACTTGCCTGAACCGCCCAAACCTCGGCCGCCGAAATTGAAGCCCCAGGGGCCGCCGCCGAAGCACAGCAGGGCAAAAGCAATTGACCCCACCGCCAGCGGAAATTCATAGCCGGGTGCGGTCGGGCCATGTCCCATC